>CAJXLH010000030.1 GCA_913055925.1 uncultured Maritalea sp.
ATTGAACTGGCTGACCTTCATGCCCGAACGCGGATCGCGATAGAGCGGCACCAGCTGATCGAGCCGGCGATCGCCGATGACGATACCGGCCGCATGGGTCGAGGCGTGACGGTAGAGCCCCTCGAGCTTCTGGGCGATGACCAGCAGGCGGTCGACCAGCGGATCGTTCTCGCGCTCGACCTCGAAGCGCGGCTCGTCGGCGATCGCCTTTTCCAGCGTCACCGGATTGGCCGGGTTCTGCGGCACCAGCTTGGCCAGTCGGTCGACCTGCCCGTACGGCATCTGCAAGACCCGGCCGACGTCGCGGAGCACGGCGCGGGCCTGCAGCGATCCGAACGTGATGATCTGGGCGACCTGATCGGCACCATATTTGTCCTGAACGTAGTCGATAACCCGGTCGCGACGGTTCTGGCAGAAATCGATGTCGAAGTCGGGCATCGACACACGCTCTGGGTTCAAGAAACGTTCGAAAAGCAATGCATAGCGTAACGGATCAAGGTTGGTAATTGTGAGCGCATACGCAACCAGCGAGCCCGCACCAGAACCACGCCCCGGCCCCACAGGAATGCCGTGCGCCTTGCCCCACTTGATAAAGTCCGCAACGATAAGGAAGTAGCCGGGAAACTTCATCGAGATAATCACATCCAGCTCAAAATCGAGCCGCTTGCGATAATCTTCTTCTGTCAGGCCTTCTGCCGGACCAATCTCTTTTAAGAAGCGATCAAGACCTTCTTTGGCCTGACGCGAAAGCTCCTCGCCTTCGGCTTTAACCGCGTCCTCTGCTGACATGTCGGCAGGCGCGGCAAAGTTCGGAAGGATCGGCGCAATCTTTAAGGGGCGATAATGACAGCGCTGCGCGATTTCAATTGTGGAGTCGAGCGCTTCTGGAATATCCGCAAAGAGTTTGCACATTTCTTCGCGGCTCTTGAAATAGTGCTCGGCAGATAGCTTGCGGCGCTCGGTCTGCGCCAATACACTGCCTTCGGCAATCGCCAGCAGTGCATCATGCGATTCAAAATCGTCTTTCTTTGCAAAAAATGGCTCATTGGTAGCCACCAACGGCACGCTGTGGTTGTAGGCGTAATCGATGAGTTGAGGTTCTGACAGCTTTTGCCGCTCAATCTCGTGCCTTTGCAATTCAATGTAGAACCGGTCATCAAAGCGTTCACGCAATAGGTTGAGCCGATCAACCGCCAGCGCGTCAAACCCTTGCGCAAAAACAGGGTCAATACCGCCTTCAAGGCCACCACTTAGGCAAATCAGGTCTTTGGTGAGCTCGCCATCAAGCCAATCTAGCTTTACCTGCGCAACGCCATCGACACTTTGCAAATAGGCTTGTGAGATAAGCTCTGAAAGATTGCCAAAGCCGAGCTCTGACTGCGCAATAAGGACAATCGATTCTTTAGCGAACTTTTTGCGTTCCTTGCCAGGAATGTCTTCAGGTGGCTCAAATTCTAGCGGCACTTCGCAACCGACAATTGGTTGCAGCCCTTTTCCACTTGCAAGATCAGAGAATTGAAGCGCGCCAAAAAGGTTGGCGGTGTCCGCGACCCCAAGTGCCGGCTGTTCATCAGCAACCGCCAAGTCGATCAGTTTCTTGAGCGGTATCGCGCCTTCTAAAAGCGAGAAAGCCGAGTGAGCATGTAAATGAATAAATCCAGGGCCGCGCGTCATAACTTATTATTTGTCAGACTGACGCCATCGCGCCAAGTCCAAACTGAGTTGTTCACACTTGTGAACTCAGGCTTGAAAGAATATCGAGCCAAACAAGCGTTGCCGCACTGAACGCCGTAATAGAACAAAGGGCCATCACGTCTTTAACCAAATTGATCATCATTCGTCTCCTTGTTTCCTTTTTGTTCTTATATATTCCCTTTTTGTTCTTGTCCACATTCTTTGCACAAATGGAGAACATTGACGCTGATTATGGTAAACGCGGCAACGCCCCGCGAACAAAGGTGCGCAGGCTATCTGCAAAAGTCGGTCTATAAGATTTCCACAAGGGTGGTAAAAACTAGTCCAAAGAATACGGGACGAGCTTACCCTCTTTAAGCGTCACCACGCGATCTGCACGTTTTGCAATATCGTGGTTGTGGGTCGCAATTAGACTAGCTGCGCCATGCTCTTTAATTGAGTGCGCCAACAAATCAAAAACAACATCGCTTGTTTCAGGATCAAGGTTGCCGGTCGGTTCATCTGCAAGGATTAGTCCTGGCTCGTTTGCAAGTGCCCGCGCTATGGCGACACGTTGCTGTTCACCACCAGACAATTGTGCCGGTCGGTGTGTGCCGCGATCCTTTAGGCCCATCATTTCCAATAGGCCTTCAGCGCGCTTGCGCGAAGCTTCATCCGCTGTTGCGGCAATCAATTGCGGCATCATGACATTCTCCACCGCATTGAATTCTGGCAAGAGATGATGGAACTGGTAAATATAGCCAACATGTTGGCGACGCACCAAAGTGCGCTCTCGGTCGCTCAATCCCGCCGCTTCAACGCCACAAATTGACACTGAACCGCCATCTGCTCGTTCTAGCAACCCGCAAACATGCAACAATGTCGACTTGCCCGCGCCCGAAGGCGCAACCAGCGCGACGATCTCGCCACTATAGATTTCAGCGTCTACGTCACGCAAAATATTAAGCGAACCAGTCGCCTGCTCGTAACTGCGCTCGATACCTTTGAGCTGTAGTTTGATCTCAGCATTAGCCATAACGAAGCGCCTCCACTGGATCATATTGCGCCGCGCGCCAAGCTGGGTACAGCGAGGCCGCAAAGCTAAGGATAAGCGCAAGCGCGACGACGAATGTTACTTCAACCGGGTCAGTTTTTGACGGCAGCTCTGAAAGGAAGAACACTTCAGGTGGGAACAAAGCCACACCTATTGTTTCTGAAATCCATGCCCGCAACGCTTCGGCATTGGCAGCAACAATCAATCCGATGACTAAGCCAATTAACGTACCTGCCACACCAATCGCTGTGCCGGTCATGCAGAATATCCGCATAATCGACGCGCGTGTGGCGCCTATCGTCCGCAAAACGGCGATGTCAGCGTTCTTTTCCTTCACCAGCATCACAAGTGACGAAATGATGTTGAAAACGGCCACCAGGACAATCATCGACAAAATGACAAACATCACGACGCGTTCGACTTGGAGCGCCGAGAAGAATGTCTCATTGCGCCGCTGCCAATCTGTGAAGATCATCGGCCGTTCCGCCGCAATCTGCAGTGGGTCGCGCATTGCGGTGGTTGCATCTGGGTCGTCTAAGAACACCTCGAGCGCACTGACTTGATAAATGCGTTCATATGCAGCGTCGATTTCCTCGTCTGTGGCATCGAGCGGCAACGGCTCCTGCCCGTCTTTAAGCTGATCTGTATAAAGCTGGAAATAGTCCTGGCCTTGCTGCAGCGGCATAAACACAAAGAAACTATCAAACTCGACCATACCAAGTTCAAACACCACAGTTACAGGATAAGATCGAATTTGCGGCGTGGTCCCAAACGGGGTCACAATGCCATCTGGCGTGATAATCGTCACCGGATCACCAATGCTGACCCCGAGCTTTTGCGCAAGTCGAATACCAATTGCAACGCCACGCGACTCATCCCAACCGTCAAAACCACCAAGAATTGCCGATTTGCCTAAATGCGGGAGTTTTGAAATGTCACGCCAGTTCATGCCGCGCACTGAAACGCCTGTTGACTGTCCAACGCCAGAAGCAAGCGCCTGCCCTTCGGCGAAGGCAACGACGGATTGCACGCCCGGCACTTTTTCCATACGTATCAGCACGTCATCATAATCGTTGAATTGCTCTTCGATCGGGAAAACCGTGAAGTGGCCGTTGAGACCCAAAATTTTGTCGAGAAGCTCTGAACGAAATCCGTTCATGACCGACGTGACCACAATCAATGTCGCCACGCCAATCGCAATGCCAGTCAACGTTAGCCCTGCAATAACAGAGATAAACGCTTCCTCGCGGCGCGCCCGCAGATATCGCCAAGCAACCATGAACTCAAAGGGTGAGAATGGCCGATTTTTCTCAATCAGCGAGGCGCCGTTTTTTGTCATGCTTTAAATAGTGTCCAAACGAAGTGGTTCGATAACCGAACGAATATGCTCAACCGCAGAATCAATCGAAACGTTAGTACGCTCGCCCGTTTTGCGATCTTTAATCTCAACTTCGCCATTTTTAAGGCCACGCGGACCGACAATCATTTGGAACGGCAAGCCGATCAAATCTGCTGTTGCAAATTTGCCGCCCGCGCCCATGTCGCGATCATCATAAAGCACATCAATGCCGGCATTTTGCAGCTTACCATAAAGGTCTTTGCAGGTTTCAACGCAGGTTTCGTCGCCCGCTTTCAAGTTGATCAAGCCCAACTCAAACGGCGCGACTGAAACTGGCCAGATGATACCGTCATCGTCATGACTTGCTTCAATAATGGCCGGCAATACGCGTGTTAGGCCGATGCCATACGACCCCATATGGACTGCAACTTCTTTGCCTTCATTGTCGAGAACTTTTGCGCCAAGCGGTTCAGAATATTTCGTACCAAAGTAAAACACTTGTCCGACTTCAATGCCGCGCGCTGCGATACGGCGATCTTCGGGCACTTCTGCCTCAAACTTATCCATTTCGATCATGTCTTCGGTCGCAGCATAAAGCGACGTCCAGTCATTTACGATATCGCTCAAGTCACCATCGTAATCGACATCAGCCGAAGGAATTGGTTTGTCCAACAAATCACGGTCGCAGAACACACCACTTTCGCCGGTTTCAGCCAAAACGATAAACTCGTGGCTCAAATCGCCGCCAATTGGACCTGTTTCTGCCCGCATTGGGATCGCTGTTAGCCCCATACGTTTGAATGTACGCAGATAGGACACAAACATACGATGGTAAGCTTTAACAGCATCGTCTTTGTCCAAATCGAAGGAATAAGCATCCTTCATCAAGAACTCACGGCTACGCATGGTGCCAAAACGCGGACGGATCTCATCACGGAATTTCCACTGAATGTGGTATAGGTTCATGGGCAAGTCTTTGTAAGACTTTACGTGAGAGCGGAAGATGTTCGTGATCATCTCCTCGTTGGTCGGGCCGTACAACAAATCGCGTTCATGACGGTCTTTAATGCGCAGCATTTCCTTGCCGTAATCGTCGTAACGACCACTTTCGCGCCACAAATCCGCAGACTGCAACGTTGGCATCAGCAACTCATTGGCGCCTGCCCGGTCCTGCTCTTGTTCAATAATGGCTTGAACTTTGCGCAGAACTTTATAGCCCAACGGCAACCATGCGTATAACCCGCTTGCTTCTTGTTTGATCATGCCCGCACGCAACATAAGGCGGTGCGAAACGATTTCGGCTTCTTTTGGTATCTCTTTCAAGACAGGCAAAAAATAACGGGAAAGACGCATAAGTGCTGCTCTATTCGACTCGAATTTTCAATTTTGTTTGGTTCAGGCGCGAGAAAACGCCATTGAGCGGAAATTATCAAGGAATTTCCGAAAATTGGTCAGCTTTGCTACCCAATAAACCAAACATCTCAAAAAATGCATTTTGTACAAAAAAATGTGATGACACGTCATAAAACTGTTGTTAGTGTCCAGTCCCAATAAGAGGGCTGCCGGAACAATTAACGGCGTTCCGCATCTCGCTGACAGGTCAAGGGAGGAACATTGGCATCATCTCGAATGACTAAGACCAATGTATTTGTCGCGAAACTTTTTAAGCAGAGCTTCGGCTCTGCTTTTGTTTTGAAAACAATCCGTTATCAGCGTTTTTTAACTTAGCGATTCAATCGGGTTACGCCCAATAGTCTTGCAACCACTGCGCGCTTAGTCCCCACTGCAAAAGCATCAGCAAAACAAACGCGATCACCGTCGCAAATGCCATTTTGAACCACAGTTTCGGCTTTGTTGGTGCACCTGGCTCGTTGCCAATCTGCACATCCTCGCCTTCTTCATGCGCGGCCCGCACGCCGATCGGCAGAGAAATGAACAAGCAAAGCCACCAAAGAACAAAATAGAGCGCGATCGACGACAAAAGATCCATAGCAATATCCCCTTTGCCCCGCCTATACGCGGTGCGCGAACACCTTTACATGCGGCTTTTTGCCCCAAGCTTGGTTGATTTCTGATCGCACAGCACGGCGAAGCGCTTCTGTAATCACCACCAAATCCGCTCGTTTCTTCGGCGGCATTGACTTCATTACGCCTGTGATCGCGTCTTCGATCACATCTTTAAAGTCGCCATCTTCATCGATGATTTCTGGCAACCCCATCATTTCAAACTGTGGGCCGCTGGTGATCTGACCTTTTGAGTTTACACAGAGCGAGATATTGACCGAGCCACCGAAGGAAAGTCTACGGCGTTCTTTAACGCCGCTCTCTTCAGGTTGGCATAAGATCTCACCGTCCAAATACAAACGGCCGCTCGGTGCCTCTGCGTGCGCAACGTCAGCTGTTGGGAACAGCAACGCCATATCGCCATTGCGAACGCGCAGGCAATTTTCGATGCCAATCTCTTCACCAAGTTTCAAATGGGCTTCGAGATGCGTTGGTTCACCGTGCGCCGGCACAAGAATGCTCGGCTTCAGCCAGTCATACATCTTCTTCAACTCATCACGGCGTGGGTGTCCAGAAACATGCACAAGCGCATCTCGGTCAGTGATGACTTCAATGCCTTGATTAACAAGCATGTTTTGCACATCGATCACATCGCGTTCGTTGCCAGGGATAGCTTTGGACGAAAAGATCACACGGTCACCCTTGCTCAAAGTGATTACGGGATGGTCATCGCGCGCAATGCGTGCCATCGCCGCGCGGCTTTCGCCTTGCGACCCGGTACAAATCAAAACGACCTTCTCACGCGGCAAATAGCCATAAGAGTCTTGATCAAGGAATGGTTCAATATCGTCCATCAAGCCAAGATCACGAGCAATCTCGCTAACACGGTGCACAGAACGTCCGGCAGCAACCACATGCCGGTCAGCCTTTTGCGCAGCCCGCGCGATAGAGACCATGCGACCAACGTTTGATGCAAAGATCGTCACCGCAACCCGTGCAGGTGCCTCGGCAATCAATTCTTCTAAGCCTTTTGCGACATCGCCCTCGCCTGGGCTCTCGCCATCTCGAATGGCATTGGTGCTATCACCAACAACAGCCAGCGGCGCATCCATCGCGCCGATTTCTTTCAAACGCGCTTCATCTGTTTTGTCATTGCCTACAGGTGATGGATCAAGTTTCCAATCGCCTGTGTGCAACACACGGCCCGCAGGCGTTTCGATATAAAGCGCATTACTTTCAGGGATCGAGTGCGCGACATTCACAAGTTCGAGCGAGAAATCGCCAGCTTTGAACTTCTCACCGGCATTTACCACCGTGACAGGCAATTCATAATCGAAATTGTTCGAGCGACGTTTGGATTCAATCATCGCTTTAGTGAACGGCGTCGCAAACACATCACACTCAAGATACGGCCAAAGGTCGAGCAAAGCGCCATAATGGTCTTCGTGCGCGTGGGTAATCACAATGCCTTCAATGTGATCTATCTCGTCTTCCAAAAAACGGATATCTGGCATGACAAGGTCGATGCCGGGCAAATCAGGCTTAGCAAAAGTGAGACCACAATCAACGATTAGCCATTTTCGGTTTTCGGGCGCGCCGTATCCGTAAAGCCCAAAATTCATTCCAATTTCGCCCACGCCCCCAAGTGGAACGAAAACCAGCTGATCAGCCATTAAGTCTTGTCTTTCAGTTTTCTAAATATCGTTGAGCGGAAAAATCTCGCCCGCTGTGATTGTACGCGGACGGCCCGCATGATCAACAATCAAATTCCCGTCAGGATCAATCCCATCTAAGCGGGCAACAAAGCTTTCCGTGCTTGTGTTGATGCGCATCTCTTCACCCATCAAGAAAGCGTTCTTGAGCCAGTCTTCGCGAATTTGCGCAAAACCGTGCCCTTGCGCCCACATCTCAATTCGCTGCGCCATCGCGTCGCTTAGATATGGGAACAAATGCTCAGCAGACGTTGCAAAGCCCTGTTCATGTAAATTGCTCGCCGGATGATTGGTTTTATCTGGATGCGACAAAACATTGGTACCAATGCCAATCACCACAAAACGACTTTGTCCGCGTATACCACCTTCAAGCAGCAAGCCGGCACACTTCTTGCCGTTGATAATGAGATCGTTTGGCCACTTCAGTTCTACTTGAACGGAAGTGCCCGGCGCTGCCGCCAAAACGGCATCGCGCAAAGCCAGGGCCACAACAAACGACAATTGCGCCACCTTTTCAGATGGCGCAGGGTCGCTCAGCAGCAGCGATGAATAAAGATTGCCTTTTGGCGAATTCCAGTGCCGACCGCGGCGGCCCTTGCCATCAACTTGCTCGTCAGCGACGAGCCACAATGGGCCTTCAACGCCACGCAGCGCGTCCTGCATAAGATCAGCACTTGTTGAACCAACAGATTCAACGTGTTTGAGCCTATATCCGCGCTGCGCCGCAATTTCGCCTAGCTGCATCTAAAAGAGGCTTCCCGCAGCTACGCTCGCAACGTCTGTTAAGAAGCTACCGACAGTGAGGAAGTATGTGACGATCAAAACACCAGCGATGGCAATAACAACCTTCAATTCACCAGCTGTTGGCAAGAATTGATGATTGGGTTCGTCAAAATACATGGTGCGTACGACACGCAGGTAATAATAAGCGCTCACGGCACTTGCCAACACACCGATCACTGCCAGCACAAACAATTGTGCTTCAACCGCAGCCAAGAACACAGCCCATTTCGCAAAGAACCCTGCCAATGGCGGCAAACCAATCAATGAGAACATGATGATCGCGATGCCAGCCGCAACAAATGGACGTGTTTGCGCGACACCTGCAAGGTCAGAAATATCCTCGATATATCCCTGATCTGTGCGGAGTGCCAAAATACAAGCGAACAAACCAATGGTCATGGTGAGATAGATCGCCATGTAAATTGCAACGCCTTCAACGCCGGTTTGTGATCCTGCTGACAAGCCAACAAGGGCAAAACCCACATGACCGATCGAAGAATAAGCGATCAATCGCTTGAGCTTCTTCTGACCAATCGCAGCAAATGCAGCCAGTACCATTGATGCGATGGAGATAAAGATAACAATCTGCTGCCAATCGCGCGCAATCGGTTCAAACGTGTCAAACACAATGCGGATGAACAATGCCATTGCCGCCACTTTAGGGGCAGATGCGAAGAATGCGGTTACCGGTGTCGGCACGCCTTCATATACGTCTGGCGTCCACATGTGGAACGGCACTGCGGAAATTTTGAATGCCAATCCAGCAAGCAAGAACACCAAGCCTACAATCAAACCAAGTGATGTGTCGCCAAGTGCAATGACTTTCGCGATTTCATCGATCTGTGTCTGACCAGTAAAGCCGTAGATCATTGAAGATCCATAGAGCAACATACCAGAAGACAACGCACCAAGTACGAAATACTTCAAGCCAGCTTCAGTCGCCTTGCCCGAGTCCCGTTTAAACGCCGCAATCACATAAAGTGACAATGACTGCAATTCGAGACCGATATAGAGCGAAATCAAATCGTTCGCCGAAATCATCATCAACATGCCGAGCGAGGCTAGAATGACGAGAACAGGATACTCAAACTTGTTGAGGTTGTGGTCTGATGCCGTTGATACGGACAAAACGAGCGCAAACGCCGAACCAGCAAGTACCAGCACCTTCATGTAGCGCGCAAACGTGTCTTGGATAAAGCCGCCATTAAACAGCACACCTTCTGCTGGGTGCACAGCAACCAGCAATGCCGTTACGGCAAGCAAACCGATGGCGATACCAACAATGGCGCCACCAGCCCGTTCAGATGTGAACACGCCCATCATCAAAAGCGCAATCGCGCCCAATGCGAGCAAAAGCTCTGGAAATGCCGGAGCAAGCGCAGAGAAACTTGTCAAATCAGAAGTCATTTGCGTCTCCTAGTGCCCTACTTCAGCCACGGGCAGTACCCCAAGGCTCGCTTGATAATGTGAAACCAGTGCTTCAACCGAAGATGCTGTCGCATCCAAAATCGGCGCTGGATAGAAACCAAAGAAAATGGTGAGAACGATCAACGGCACAATGACCGCCATTTCGCGCGGGTTCATGTCAAGAATTGCCTTAAGGCTATCCTTTTCCAACGCACCAAAGATCACTCGGCGATACAGCCACAATGCATAGCCTGCAGAGAAGATCACACCAAACGCCGCACCAAACGCCACCCAAGTATTCACTTGGAAGATACCAATCAGCGTGAGGAATTCACCCACAAAGCCCGATGTGCCCGGCAATCCAACGTTTGCCATCGTAAACACCATGAACGCAAATGCATATTTCGGCATTCGCTCCACAAGACCGCCATAAGCGGCGATTTCGCGTGTGTGGATGCGGTCATAGATCACGCCAACGCTAAGGAACAACGCGCCTGAAACAATACCGTGGGAAATCATTTGGAAGATTGCACCCTGGATGCCCAACTCGTTCGCCGCGAAGATACCCATCGTCACATAACCCATGTGCGCCACAGACGAGTAGGCAATCAGCTTTTTAATGTCATCTTGAACGAGCGCCACAAGCGAAGTGATGATAATCGCACAGACTGACAAGAAGAACACAAAGTTCGCAAAATAGGCCGATGCATCAGGGAACATTGGGATCGAGAAACGCAAGAAGCCGTAGCCGCCCATCTTCAACAAGATCGCTGCCAAGATCACGGAACCAGCCGTTGGCGCCTCAACGTGTGCTTCTGGCAACCAGCGGTGGAACGGCCACATCGGCATTTTAACCGCAAACGATGCGAAGAAGGCAATCCACAACCAGAACTGAACATCTGGTGAGAATTCATGCTTCAACAACTGCGCAATGTCCAAGGTACCCGCCTGCCAATACATCGCCATGATGGCAAGAAGCATCAGCACCGAGCCAACGAATGTATAGAAGAAGAACTTGTAGCTTGCTTGAATTCGACGCTTACCACCCCAGATGCCGATGATGAGGAACATCGGGATCAGGCCGCCTTCAAAGAAGACATAGAACATCGCCAAATCAAGCGTTGCGAACACGCCGATCATCAAGAATTCGAGGATCAAAAACGCAATCAAATACTCTTTGACGCGATTTTCGATGCTTTCCCAGCTAGCCAACACACACATCGGCATCAGAAGCGCCGTTAGGACAATAAAGAGGATCGATATCCCATCAACGCCCATGCGGTAACCGATAACGTCGCCAATCCACTCATGATTTTGCACGAATTGGAACTCTGGGTTGGTGGCATCGAACATGCCCCACATCACCAGCGATAGAATGAACGTTACCAGCGTTGTGACCAACGCGATGTAGCGCATATTGTTCTTTGCTGCTTTGTCATCCCCTTGGACAACAAGAACAAAGAACACACCGACCAATGGTAAAAAGGTCAGGATCGTCAGGATGTTATTATTGATTATGTTCATCCTAGCAGTCCCCCTGAAGCGATTGCCCATGTGATCAGTGCTGCCACACCAATCAACATCGCTAGTGCATAGTGATAAAGGTAACCAGATTGAATTTTAACGACTTGGTTCGTGGCGTCTTTCACGCGACGCGCAATACCACCAACAATTGCGCCATCGATAAGCCAATCATCAAAACCACGCCAGAAGGCTTGGCCAATCCATTTAGCTGGACGCACAAAGATCGCATCATATAGTTCGTCGAAATACCATTTGTTGAGCAAGAAGGCATAAAGGCCAGAATGCTCTTTCGCGAGTTTCTTCGGCAAGTCAGGCTTCATGATGTAGAAGTACCATGCTGCCAAGAAGCCAATGATCATCGAGAATGTCGCTGAAAGCTTCACCCAAGTCGGCACATAGTGCGCTTCCTTGATCAGTTTTGCGTCGACGACCACGGAGCCTTTGAAGAAGTGCTCAATGTGTTCAGCGTGCCCAAAGAAGCTCTCGTACCAGATGATACCTGAGAACAAGGCACCCGCTGCCAAAACGAACAATGGGATCAGCATGACCATTGGGCTTTCATGAGCATGGCTGAAGGTTTCTTCAGATGCGCGTGTCTTGCCGTGGAATGTCAAATGCACCAAGCGCCATGAGTAGAAGCTTGTAAAGAGTGCCGCAACAACCAGCGCCCAGAATGCGAAGGTACCTGCTGTAGAATTTGCAGCATAAGCCGCTTCGATAATGCTGTCTTTTGAGTAGAAGCCTGCAAAACCAATGTTTGGCAACGCATCAATCAACAAGTGGAACGGTAGTCCAACACCGGTTAGCGCCAACGTACCGATCATCATCATCCAATAAGTGACAGGCACTTTGTCCTTAATGCCACCCATCTTGCGCATGTCCTGCTCGTGATGCATCGCGTGGATCACAGAACCCGCACCAAGGAACAACAAGGCCTTGAAGAAGGCGTGTGTGAACAAGTGGAATACACCTGCAGTGTATGCCCCTACCCCAAGTGCCACGAACATATAGCCAAGCTGAGAACAAGTTGAATACGCGATCACGCGCTTGATGTCGTTTTGCACCAAGCCAACTGTCGCCGCAAAGAACGCTGTAATTGCGCCAACATAGATCACCACGGTTGCCGCTGTTTGCGACGCTTCGAACATTGGCGAAAGACGCGCCACCATGAAGACACCGGCTGTCACCATAGTCGCAGCGTGGATCAAGGCAGAAACAGGTGTCGGGCCCTCCATCGCATCAGGCAACCAAGTGTGGAGCAAGAACTGCGCTGACTTACCCATCGCGCCGAGGAACAAGAGCAAGCAGATAACTGTCATCGCGTCCCATTCGCCCCAAAGGAACGAAATGGTTTTGCCTTCTGCATCCGCGATATGTGCAAACGCTGTGTCGAAATCGATCGATCCAAGGATCATGAATGCCGCGAAGATGCCAAGCGCAAAGCCAAAATCACCAACACGGTTGACGATAAAGGCTTTCATGGCCGCCGCGTTTGCCGTTGGCTTTTTGTACCAGAAGCCAATGAGCAGATATGACGCCAAACCAACGCCTTCCCAGCCGAAGAACAGCTGGAGGAAGTTGTCCGCGGTCACCAGCATCAACATCGCAAATGTGAAAAGCGACAAGTAGGCAAAGAAGCGCGAACGATGCGGATCTTCATGCATGTAGCCAATTGAATAGATATGCACGAGGCTTGAAACCGTTGTCACAACAACAAGCATAACCGCGGTTAGCGTGTCAGCACGGATCATCCAATTGAGATCAAGACCCGCAGTTGAAATCCAACGGAACAGCTCAACTTTCACGCTTTCAGCAGCGGCAAAGCCGTGATCAGCAGAACCGTGCGCGTCGCCATGACCGGCGTCACCGCCGCCCATAGTCCACTGCAAAAATACGATCCATGAGAAAAGCGCAGCAAGAACCAAAAGGCTTGAAGTCACAATCTCTGCATTGCGGTGACCGATCGAACGACCAAACAAACCGGCAATGAGGGCGCCCAGTAACGGAAACAGGACGATGAATTGCAATAATGTCTCGTTCATGCACCTAACCCTTCATCACGTTGACATCGTCAACCGCGATCGAACCACGGTTACGGAAGAAGACGACGAGAATAGCGAGACCAATCGCTGCTTCGGCGGCAGCAACCGTCAAAATCATCAAGGCAAAGACCTGCCCTGCCAAATCTTG
Source organism: uncultured Maritalea sp. (assembly GCA_913055925.1). Classification (GTDB taxonomy): domain Bacteria; phylum Pseudomonadota; class Alphaproteobacteria; order Rhizobiales; family Devosiaceae; genus Maritalea. Next base: position 13,688 of record CAJXLH010000030.1, read on the forward strand.
AAGGTGCGCGCTGAAAGCAACAAAGTTGATATTGACCGCAAGAAGAATAAGTTCGACCGACATCAAAATAATGATGACGTTCTTCCGGTTAAGGAAAATGCCGAACACGCCTAGCGTGAACAATATAGCGGCTACGGTCAGAAAATGACCTAGTGGAATAACAGCTGTCATTTTGCCCCCAATTAAATCCCTTTACCGCTTTCAACGGATACGACTTCCACTGCCTCATCGCGCTTACGCGCAACCTGAGCAGCAACATCTTGTCGCTTCACGTGTGGTTTGTGGCGCAGCGTCAAAACAATCGCGCCAATCATCGCAACCAACAAAATCAAGCCAGCTGCTTCGAACAAATAGACATACCGGGTGTAAAGCACATTGCCCAATGCTTCGGTATTCGACATGCCTTCAATAAATGGAACTGCGCTGCTGCCAGCGACTTCCGGTGCAATCAGGAATGATCCCGCAACCATGATCAACTCGATGAGCAAAACGCCACCGATCATCGCGCCAATCGGTGCATATTGCAAAATGCCCTGGCGCAATTGTGCAAAGTCCACGTCGAGCATCATCACGACGAAGAGGAAGAGCACCATCACCGCGCCCACATAGACAACGATGAGCAATAGCGCCAAAAACTCAGCGCCCGCCAACATGAAAATGCCCGCGCCGTTTACGAACGCCAAGATCAAGAACATCACCGAGTGAACTGGGTTACGTGACGAAATCACCATAACGGCAGAGAAGATCGTCACCGCAGCGAAGAGATAGAAAAATGCAAGCTGTAAAGTCATCTCAAATTCCTATCGATATTGCGCGTCAGCAGCGAGGTTCGCCGCAATTTCGCGTTCCCAACGGTCGCCATTCGCCAAAAGCTTATCTTTGTCGAAATAAAGTTCTTCGCGTGTTTCAGTCGCAAACTCGAAGTTTGGCCCTTCAACAATCGCATCAACCGGACACGCTTCTTGGCAGAAACCGCAATAGATGCATTTCACCATGTCGATATCGTAACGAACCGTGCGGCGCGTACCGTCGTTCTGGCGAGGTCCTGCTTCAATGGTGATCGCCTGTGCCGGGCAAATCGCTTCGCAAAGCTTACAAGCGATGCAGCGCTCTTCACCGTTTGGATAGCGACGCAATGCGTGCTCTCCGCGGAAACGCGGGCTCACATATCCCTTTTCAAAAGGATAGTTGATCGTTGGCTTTGGCTTAAAAAAGTAACGCATGGCCAAGAAGAACGTCGAAACGAACTCCTTGAGCAGCAGTGAATTGAGAAACTGTATGGCTCGCATCTATCTGTTTCCCTTCTAAGCAACGCCGCC
>CAJXLH010000031.1 GCA_913055925.1 uncultured Maritalea sp.
GCGAAACCTAGTGCAGTGATGACAAGGTTGGTGTTTGCCCATCCCAATGCGGTAACGGGGAAGCTCAGCGTGATGAGCGTCACGCCTACGCGGATCAAAGTGAGTTGAGAGGTGGATTTACTGACACCTGATAGTGCCCAGGAAGCAATAGACCAACAAAAGGCAACGATTGAAGCCAAGTAACCAGCGTTCATCGGGTTGAGCTGCCATAGGCTTTGCAGCATGGCAGTGGCATAAACCGCGTGACCGCCAACGGCCAACGAGACCGAAATATTGATCCAAATGCCGATGCCGACCGAGCCGTTTGTCGTGAAAATATGTTGCGGCAACATCCGGTTCTGAGCGCGCTGGTCGCGCTTGATGGCCAACAGAAGTAACAAAACCGAAGCCAAGAGGACCAATCCAATCTGCCAAACTTCTTTCAACTGCCCCGTTAGACATATGCCGGAGATAGCGGCAACGAAAAGGGCAAGGCGAATGACGGGAACCGGATGCTCGTTTGATTTGTCAGGTGTTTGCGGCACGGCAAACCGAGATTGCGCCACAAGAAGGGCCGCAATGACCAGATTGACCAAAAAGGCGGCACGCCATCCAAAGCTTGCTTCCAATAGTCCGGCGGCAAGCGGGCCAATGGCTGAGGCGATTGCCCAAACAACGGCCAATACACCAATCATCCGCGTGAGAAGATTGTTTTTATAGCTTTCGCTGAGGATGATGTAGGAGAGCGAGATCAACATGCCCTCCGCGAAACCTTGGATGCCGCGCCCAATGATTAGAAAGCCGAAGTGATTGGCAAAACCCGCGAAACAAGATCCCACCACTAGCAAAAAGGCTGCGGCGTAAATGGTGTGACGACCACCAAGTTTTGACTTGATTTGTGCCGATGCCATGCCGCCTACAATGGCAGTGATTTGAAAGAGCGCGAGCGCCCAATACATCAGTTCTTTGCCACCAATATCGGCGACAATGGAAGGCAGCACGGTACGGGTGACAAAGAGGTTTGTCGCATGTGATCCAACCGCCATAACCAACGTGAGCGTGAGCAAGGCCCGACCTCCCGTAAGGAGATCGGCAAAATTTACATGCGCTTCTTTTTCTTCTTGCTCAGTCATCGTGCCAACTCAGAATATAGCTCAAATTCCGACTTGTTGGACATACATGCTTGGCAATTGGGGGTGCCCTGTTCGATGTGGGAACTTGCTAAGCCATCGAACAGGGCAGAGCGGTGAACCTTGGGTCGCTTTTTGGCCCACGCGCTTAGGAGAAGGTTTTTTGAAATGATGTTGCCCATGATCATTTTCCTATAAAGAAAGAAATAACTTATTTAATTGTGCTAATGCAAATTATTTGACAAGTCAAACCTTTTTTTATTATCTTGTGGGCAATCTACGGGAAAAAGATATGAAGCTTTCTGACGAGAAAACCATCGAGCGCCTATTGTACCTTTTGAAAACGCGCGGACCGCAAACAGCGGTGGCGTTGAGCGAAAATGTTGGCACAACATCTGTTGCTGTCCGCCAACATATGGAAAAGCTGGCGCAAAAAGGTTTGGTTGAAAGTGAAGATCGGCGCGAAAGCGTAGGACGCCCAAAGAAATATTGGCAGCTTACCGCAAAGGGTGATCAAAAGTTTCCTGATCGGCACTCTGATCTCACCTTGGAGATGATCAATTCTATTGTGGATGTGTTCGGCGAAGAAGGGCTCGACCAGCTAATCGCGAAGCGAGAAAAGCGATCTTTCAAAACCTATGATGAACGTTTGTCCGGCGCTTCGACGTTAAAGCAAAAAGTGACGACGCTGGCCAACATTCGCGAACAAGAAGGCTATATGGCCGAAATCGAGCCAGTAGATGGCGGGTTTTTGCTCCACGAAAATCACTGCCCGATTTGTGTTGCGGCAACCGCTTGTCAGGGCTTTTGCCGATCAGAATTGAAGCTGTTCGAGCAAGTATTGGGTGAGGATGCGACAGTTACCCGCGAAAACCACATAGTGAGTGGCGCGCGGCGTTGTACCTATCGAATTGTTGAAAAAGCGTCGTAAGCCACGAAGCTGCCCCAATGTCTGTGGTAACGTTGCCTGATATTGGAGGGGCGTTTATGTCATTTGAGTATTTTTTGACCTGCATGGTCGTAATTTTAATTCCTGGCACAGGGATGGTTTACGCTGTCGCGATGTCGATTGCTGGTGGCTGGCGGACAGGCATTGTCGCTGCATTTGCGAGCACGATGGGCATTGTGCCACATCTTTTGGCTGCAGTTTTTGGTTTGGCTGTGTTGATGCACACCAGCGCGATGGCATTCCAAATTGTGAAATATGCCGGTGTTGCTTACCTTTTGTATTTGGCGTGGCAGACATTGCGGGCACAAGGCCCAATTCAGCTTGATGAGCAGCCGCGCAAAGTGCCAAGCATGTTCAAAGTTATAGGTTCCGGTATTGCGATTAACTCGCTTAACCCCAAACTGTCTCTGTTCTTTATGGCGTTTTTGCCGCAATTCGTTTCGGTCGGGGGGCAAAATGCAACAGCCGAAATGTTGGTGCTCGGCGCGATATTTATGCTGCTGACCTTCTTGGTTTTTGTGGTGTTTGCGGTGCTTGCCTTTTCAATCCGGCAGTTGCTTTTGGGCTCTCAAACCTTTATGGCTTGGTTTCGACGCACCGTTGCGGTTAGCTTTGGTTTGTTGGCCGCGCGCTTGGCTGTGTCTGAACAGTGAAACAACTTAAGAGTTGAAGTTGCTCGCAAATTGGCCGAAACTTGACGCGAAACATCGGTGAGGTTCGGCCGTGCGCCTATTGACAATCGCAATACTGACCTTGAGCTTGGCGGGTTGCTTGCAGCGACCTGGCGAAGAAGCTGAGATTTTTTCGCTTGTTCGCAATAACAAAGCGACGGAAGTTTTTCGGCTTCTGGAAAATGGTGCCGATCCCAACACGCGTAATGAGCAGGGAAATAGTTTGCTGCATGTGGCTGCAGGGCCAAAAGGTGGTGCTGAGATAACCGTTGTGCTGCTGGAAGCAGGCGCAAACCCCAACATCCAAAACAATAAGGGCCAGTTGCCGCTGCATATCGCGGCTGGTTGGTGTACGCCGCAAATTGTGGAAATGCACATTTTGGCGGGAGCAGATCCTTATGTTTTGGCAAATGATGGACGAAGTGCGCTTGATTTTGTTTGCAGCCAGCCCGCAGATCGGCGACAACAAGTCGTCGCAATTCTGCGTGAGGCAATGAGTAGATAATGGAACAAGTTGTTGAGTATTTGCCGCTGCTGGCTTGGTTGGTTGCAGCGGGAGTTGGCGCTGGATTGATGGCGGGGCTGCTCGGTGTGGGCGGAGGCATTGTGATGGTGCCTGCCATGGCGGCAGTTTTTCAGATTATCGGGATGCCGGACGAAATCATCATGCATGTTGCGGTGGCAACCTCGCTTGCCGTAATTGTGCCCACCGGTTTGTCGAGTGCACGATCCCACGCTAAGCGCGGTGCTGTGGCTAAAGATTTGCTGATCATGTGGGCACCTGCGATGGTTATTGCTGCATTTGTTGGTGGTGTGACTGCTGGTTTTTATTCGGCGCAGGTAATGAGCCTTATTTTTGGCGTTATGGCGTTTTTTATTGCTGTGAATTCAGTGGTGCCGATTCAGCAAAAGCTGATGGGAAATTTGGGGGATTCTAAACCAACTCACAGCATTAGTGCGGCCTTTATTGGCTATATCAGCTCATTGATGGGCATCGGTGGTGGTTCGCTAAGCGTGCCGACAATGACGGCGCTTGGTCGACCAGTGCACACAGCTGTTGGAACCAGCTCGGCACTTGGGGTGTTCATTGCCTTGCCTGCTGCTGTCGGCTTTATCATATCAGGATGGAGTGTTGCTGGCGTGCCAGCCTTTTCAATCGGGTATATATCGCTGCCCGCGATGGCCAGTTTGGCTATTGGCGCGATCGTTTTTGCGCCCGTTGGGGCCATGATTGCGCACAAACTATCCGCGGTGCTGTTGAAACGCGTTTTGGCGGTATACTTGCTGATTGTCAGCGCCCGCATGATTTTGAAAGCAATAGGCGGGTAGGGCGCTTGATTATTGTTCAATATCCCACTGCACAGATACTGTCATGGTGTAGTTGAGCTCGCCTGACATCACCGGCACGGCTTCTGACATCACCATGTCCATGCGGGCGTTCGCCATCATCGGTTCAGGGCGGTAACCACTGTTCTCGGAGATCGATAGGATTTTGCCAAGTTCAACATTGGCAGCGTTAGCGTAGATTTGTGCGTTATCGATGGCTTCTTTCATTGCAAGTTCGCGCGCCGCATCAAGCAATTTGCCAGGGTCTTCAACGGCAAAATTGACACCGTGAATGGCGTTTGCGCCAACAGTAACAGATTGGTCGAGCACGGCACCAAGATTATCGAGTTCCATGATTTGCACTGAAACGTCATTCGATACGCGATATCCATCGATTTTTGGTGCGAGGCTATAGCCATTCTCATCACGTTTGTTGGAGTGCACAAAGTTCGGCTGCACCGAAAAATTGGATGTTTGGATGTGACGGTCTTCAACGCCAGCAGCTCGCAAAACTTCCAACAACGCAGCCATGGCCTGATTGTTGGCGCTAAGTGCTTCCCGCGCTGTTTTGCCTTGTGTCACAACGCCTGACGTGATGATTGCCATGTCCGGAGCGGCTGTGACTTTGCCTGTAGCAGAGATCGAAATTGTTGCGGGCAGCTCTTGCGCAACTACAGGCGTACTAGCAACGAACAATGCGGTAAGAAGTGAGACAGAGAGGGAGCGAATGCTCATAATATTGTCCTTTGGCGGGGCTAAAAAACTAGCCACAGAACACCAAAATAATGCGGCCTGATTAGGGCGCAAAAATGACAATTTGGCGCGCCAGTTTCCCGTCGCGCCGCTGAAAATGTTGATGGCTTAGTGTTTGCCGAACGTACCGTGGACAGCGCCGATGATTTCACGCACCCGCTCGTCTGCCAGCGAATAGTATATCGCTTTGCCGCTGCGACGTGTTTTGACCAAACCTTCTTGACGCAAGCGCGCAAGCTGTTGTGAAACGGCGGCCTGACGTGCGTCCAACAAGTCCTCAAGTTCAGACACCGAGGCTTCACTTTCAGAAAGTTTCGAAAGAATCATCAAGCGGCCTTCATGGGCAACTGCTTTTAATAACGCCGTTGCTTCAGTTATAGTATCACCGACGTTTTTCGTGAGTTCGGAATTTTGATCGTAATTAAAAGATTGCAATGACATAAATTCACTTTCAGGACTTATCAAATAAGTATGCACAAATTTGCCACACGATTCGTTCCGCTTGCAATGTAAGCGTGAAGGTGTGACCTTCAAGAACACGTTTGGCTGCGTCCCAGTCTATGTGGGACATAAAGTGATGTTATTCAATTATATTGATGTGATCAATGAGATAATTTTCGCTTTTATTGTCGTGCAAGGCTTGCTATTAGCATCGTCGGGTTGGGCCTGTAGCTCAGTTGGTTAGAGCCGACCGCTCATAACGGTCTGGTCGTAGGTTCGAGTCCTACCGGGCCCACCACGGGATTTCTTGCGGCGAAACGTTGGGTGTTTGTTGGATTGAGAGTTTGGAGAATGTCGGTGTCGTAAGGAATGTTCAACGATGACTGCAATACACTCGGCAACATCCTTAGCTGGCGCTCCACAATGCCAGACCTGTCTGGACCGTTGACGTAGTCAGGTGAAGACCTCAAGTGATATGTCTGATTCTGCAGCGATACCTGCGAAACAAGTAACGGTGAACTTTTTCACCTGGTTTCGATGAATATTACTCTTTTTGTTTCAAGCTTTTTTTCAGTGTGGCGAATGCTTTACAGTAGATCTTTGACATTGTTGAGCAAAAGTCCATTAGCACGAAAGAGTAAAGAGACTGGGTAATCTGCATCGTTCACAAGACGATCAATGGAAAAATCAGGTTCCATTGCTTTTAGTTTGTTTCCGACAGCGATGGCTTTGTCGTAGTCTCCAAAATGAGCATTTAGTGCAACGAGGTATCTAAGCGGTGGCCGAAATTCGGGGCGGTCGCGGGACGCATCCTCGAAGAATTTTTTGGCGGTGCGAAGATCTCCAGACACAAGCGCCACTGCGGCAACTTGCAGGTCCCACCAGAAACGGCGCGGGCTGTGCTTGGCAATTGTCCAACCACGAACGGCCGCCGCCCGCGCAGAAGCTAGATCGTCGTCATAAAGTGCACCTGAACACACAGACCACCAAGTTGTTGCTGCATCGGGCCTTAAATCAACCAGCTTCTGAGAAAGTTGTCGGCTTTTCTCAACATTCTTGGCGATATGCAGGTTGGCGTTTGCGGCGGCGCTCAACGCGACGACGTTGAATGCGTCAGTTTCTTGAGCCAGACGGCTATACTCTATAGCTTCTTCTACAAGAATGTCGTGATCAAGACGATATCGTTCGGCAAATTGAATTGTTCTAATCTGAGCCCGCAAGCCTAAACGTGAGGCGGTGCATATATCGTTGTCAGAGACGTCTAACATGCGATCTGCATCTTGCACGATTTCGGGTTTCATTGAAAAGACTTTTCGCGATACAGTTTCCAGATAATGGGAAAAGCCATTGCGTGGAGAGCGATGTGCGTTGTATATTTCCTGCCCTACCGCATCACTTAGCATGTCGATAGTTTGCAAAAATACGGGATCTTCCAAAATTGCCGTGCTTGATTCAGAAAAACGTCGAATTATATGCCATACTCTATGACCCGTTGGTCCGTCGAGCAGGCTAATTCTCAAGCCTAAGTCGCCGGATCGAGTACTGACCACGCCTATTTTTGCCCGAAATTGAGCAAACTTCGACGAGCTATCAGCGTAGGGTTGTTCGACAACAACGACTTTCGCGTCTTGAGATTGTCGGATAGCCGAAGCAGCGACTTCCGCAGTGCTTGCACCAATCCAATCTGAGAGATTTTCGTTCGCCTTCTCAACCTCAATGGACAAAAGTGTATGAGTTCGAGGACTGACGCTAAATGTGTTCATTGGCTGCTCACTTCGGGCAGCACTTGAAGTCATACTCGGCAGTTTTCTAGCCCGTTCGGAAGCGAGCCAAATATTGAACTCGGGGTCAGCAATGTCTAGTCCCTCCAGAAATTCTGCAGGAAAGGTAGCATTTGGTGGGAGTGTTTGAATGCGCGATGTGTCCAACCGAACCGAACTACGTGTGGCAATAAGTATGTCTCGGTCATTGCCCAAACAACGTCGAATTGTCGCAAGAGCTTGTCTAAGACTGGCCGCGCCTTGCTCGGGGCCTCTATCCGACCAAAGCTTGTCTTGTAGCCAAACACGCCCCCGCTCAAAGTCAGGTGCAATTGCGAGCAACGCAAGCAGGCCCTGTGCTTTGGCTGCATTTGGTGTCAGTTCCTCTCCTTTTGTCCCGCGCAGCTGAAATCTTCCGTAGACACGGACAGTGATCTTTCCTTCTCCTGACTTGTCATCAAATTCTGACATATGGATCACCATAAGTATCGGCGCAACTACCACGCTGTTTCTAGCGTGAAAAATACGTGAATCATAAAACTAAAGCGTGCAACAGCTTGAAACTGGCAACTTATTTAGGGTTAAGATTTCATAAACAAGGAGGATTGTCATGGTATTTTTTGGTGGAGCAACAGGCGGCGCGACCGGTGGAGCAACGGGAGGTGCGACTGGCGGAGCAACAGGCGGCGCGACTGGTGGAGCAACAGGAGGAGCGACGGGTGCTCATGCAGGTTCTTATTCTTCTCCGCTTCTGAATACCGCTTTAACCTCGTCGAGGGATGCGATAAGCGGATACTGGCAAGGCGACGTGGATGGCGCCGTATTCTCTAAATTGAAGCAGCCAGCAGTTGACAAAAACCTCGGGTATCTTTTCCCGGACGGACGACTAGGATTGCTTTCCTCGATACTAATATCACAATTCTCTGTTTCTGGTTCCGCTGGAGAGGCAGCGGTCCAGTTGAACGGGAGCGAGTTGGTCAAAGTCAAACGTCCAAAACTTGATGTTTTTGATGCTCAACTGAAGTGGGTGCGTGCATATGCCGACTTGAGGGTAGATAGAGTGGCCGAAATCAATACGCAAATTTACGATATAATGTCGTTCTTTGGTTCGATTCATCAATTGGCCGAAGGGCGACGAGAAAACAGTCTAAGGTTGTTAAGGGCGGTACAGTCTGTTGCCGTCTTTGTTGAGATGCAAGTCAAACATTTGACGCGAAGCCATAGACCGGTTGACCTATCTGACAAAGTACAACCGATGATACAGACTCCTGACCATTCCAGCTTCCCGTCTGGCCATGCGACTGAGGCGTTTGCAATAGCGACCGTTCTTTATTGGTTGCGCAAAAAAGCGTTAAGGGTAAACAAAGCCTACAAAGACTTAACGGCAGAAGATTTTGCAAGGGATATGGGATTTAGGTTGGCACACCGGATTGCGACCAACCGCGTTGTAGCAGGTGTGCATTTTCCAATAGATTCTTTGGCGGGCGCTGTGTTGGGTTTTCAAATTGGCACAGCTATTGCGGATATGTGCAGCGGGTCTTCGCTGAAGCCGATGAGTGCCATGGTAGATTTGGATGTGGTCAAAGAAGAAAGTGATGTGGCTACACCTTCAAATGTGTACAAGGAAGTAGAATTTGATCCATCTGAGGATTTCGATTTCAAGTTGTTTGCGACATTTCTGAAACAAGAAGTTTGCGTTTCACAAAACCAAGAACCCGAAATAGCCGTTGCCGCATGGGATAATGCGCTCAAGGAGTGGTCGAATGGGTAAAGCGGATGGCTTCAAGCATTATGAAGGATTTTCCCCGTACTTGCATTGGTTTGCCAAGCGGGAAAGTGGAAAATCGGATGCGGTGGATGCAAATGACCTTTCTCGCGGATTTGTCAACTGGGAGTTCCAGTTGAAGAATGCCTTTTCAAGAAATGTAGATTTGTTCAGCAAGCCACCATTTACCAGATTCAATAGTTCGGCGAGACATAATAAGGGTACAAATACCGCTACGAAGACTACTGTGGACCATGCGGAAGTTTTGGCCACGTTCCCACTACCAGCACATAGCCGAAATCCGATCGCCAAGTTCAAATTCGAAAACCCATTCTTTTCATCCAACGATAAGCGAGTAAATGAACTTGCTAAAATTCTTGATGATGATGCGGTAATTACGGCGATAATCGACACAGGGATTGCAATTGGTCACGAGCGATTTCGTTGCGGAAAGACTGGTTCGCGTGTTCTTGCGAGCTGGCAACAGTCTGCCAGCTTCACTGGGCAAAATCACCTGCCGTTTGGGCGAGATATCCATAAAAGTGAAATTGAAACCCTCCTTAGCAGTTGCCTTACAGAAGATGACTTCAACCTTAAAGCTGGCATAAGCCAGCCATTGCAAGACCATGGCGCGCGAGATGTCGATTTTGGCTTCGCTCACGGTACACACGTTGCCGATTTAGCTGCGGGACAAAATCCAGAAGATGACAGTGGCGCGCTAACGAAGCGACCAATAATCGCGGTTAATCTGCCGGCGCGTTTTTCTCACGGAAGTGCCGGAAATTTTTTGGAGTATTATGCGCTTTTTGCCTTTCGCTATGTCGTTGAATTGGCAAATGCCTTGTCCGATGCAAAGGAACTCTCGGGGGAAGATCGATTGCCATTGGTCATCAACATGTCGTTCGGTATGCAGGCCGGGGCAAAAGATGGGTCGTCATTGTTCGAGACGGCTGTTAATGCTGATATTGCACCGCTAGATTGCCGAGGGCCCGTCCGGCTTGTGATGCCCGTTGGCAACGACAATCTAAGCCGCGGTAGCGCAAGGTCTCTGCTAGGAAATACGACTGCACAGGACGAATTCGGATATGTTAGCGACGCCCTAGAATTAGATTGGCTGGTACCACCTGGTGATGCGACGGCAAATTTTCTTGAAATTTGGACTGCACCAACACAAAACGCACCCGACAAACTGTGTTTCTCAATTACGGATCCGCTTACTGGAGCTCAACATACATTTCAGGCGTTTGACGATTCGGATGATGAATGCTCGGCTGGGCAAGATAGTTTTCAGCAAGTGAAAATTATCGAGGGAGGCTACTGTCATATTTACAGACAAATCGAATTCGACAAGAAAGACCTGAATGGGCCAAGGCGTTACCGTGTTGTGGTGGCGTTGATGCCTACAGAGTTCTGGTCAAACACAGGCGCACAACCCCAACTTGCACCGGCGGGTAGATGGAAGATCAAAGTTGAATGTGAGGGTGATCCGGTTGACGTCACCGTCCATGTTCAATCTGATCAAGCGGTGCGAGGGACGAGCGGGTCTACGATGGCGCGCTCTTACCTTGACCACGAGAATTATGACACCCATGTGGTTGAACCACCGATGCAACTGAAGGGTGGGACGCAAATAGTCCCAATTGGGATGCCAAAGGACAGTTTTTACGTTTCGCCAGTTGATGGGCAAACTGTCTATCTTGATAGTTGGGGTGCTGAGGGTCCGATTCAGCGTAAGGGTTCTCACAATGCTATCGCGACAGGTCTAGAAACATCTGTTATCGGAGCATACAGAGTTGCAGACAAGACACCATCATCCTATTCAGCTACGGTTTACGCAAATGTTCCTGCTTCTTCGCGTACGGCTGACGCCAACGAAGTTCTGACCGGGCTGTTCCCTGGCGACGATGGCGCTGCTCATCCTGGACTGCTGGCTGCTGGTTCCAAAAGCGGTTCGACAGCGCTGCTTCGCGGTACGAGCGCTTCGTCTGCACTGGCTACCCGTTTCATTGTTGACGCAATGCTTCAAACAAATGACAAAACCAAAAGGCGTCAAATTGGCCGACCAAACTGGCTAAAAGCGAATGTGGAAAAATCCAAAATCTCTCCCCTGCGTGTAGGAGCAGGTTTCGCTTGTCCAGAAAGCTACCTGGAGACTCATCTGCGTAGAGTTTTGCCCAGTCCGGAATCAAAGTGATGAAAATTTTCTTATTTCGCGAATGTTTTAACGAAGGTTTCACGCGCAAATCACGCTGAGTTTTCAAACTCATCTTACTCTCACTTCGTATGGGTAAACCGTACAATTGAGAAAAGGGTGAACAAATGGCGTGTACGAAATACAATGTATCCAAATACATACGATTGGCTGTAAACCGCTTCAAAGACAAGCGTGGTGGCACTTGGGACGAAATTGATCAGCAGAAGTCGATCAAAGATTATGTGACGAGGAAGTATGCCGATGGTGCAACTTCTTCACTCATTTTGATGCAGCTTCATGCTAACAAGTGTGGGTTTGTCGGCCAGTTGCCGGGCAATTGGATCGATATACCGATAGAAGACCTCGTGGACGCAATTATCGGAGCGTCGAAATGAGTATCCCGCAGCCAAACGATTGTGACGTACATGGGTTGGAAACAGGGTGCGGCTCCAAACTAGCGCTTTGTATTCTACTTGCTTACTCTGCGTTTTGTACTGGCGTCTCAGCTGAGGAGGCAAATGCCTCTCAAGCAACGAAGACGGCTGATGACAACAGTACAGGTCTATTCGAGTTTAGCACTCAATCCATTTTGAATTCCGCAGAGGCTGGCGCGCTTGGTCTAGTGATCAAATTCGCTGAACCAATCTCCAGTGCTAGGAGGCGGCATAATTTTGGAATAGGCAATAACATTGGTGTGATAGATATCATGCCAGAACTGGACATCTCGACAGGCGACAACGGCACGTTTCAATCTATCGTTGCGAAGGTAACAGGCGGCGTCTACTACGCCGACCGCGATCAGATTGTCTATCTGGAAGATGGCAGTCCAATAGTCATTCACAATTTGCCTATTTCGCTAGGTGTCGAAACCACGCGGCATTTTGATAGTTTTGCAGTATTAGGAGAAATTGGTTGGGTGCCATTTGTGGATATCAATGAACCCAGTGGTAGCTCAGGCGAAAACTACTATTTGGGTATCAATCCTAGATTTGGCATATATCTGCAAGGTGGCTACAAGTTTGATGGTGGCGGGCCTGCGGGTGTAGGTGCATCATCAGACAATTCTAGCGAGGCTGAACATGATTATCTGCTTCGTGCAAAGGCGTCGCTGGATTTTGAAATGACGGACATTGCCAGCTGGGACCTGGGTCCACTTGAAGTTGATGCTGGCGTGTTTGGGCACGCGAGAGGTTGGTACGATATTGCCAACAACGACTGGTATCACTCAGTAGGTGTGACCCTGCGTTTACAAACCGACGATGCGAATAACAGGTATTTCGATCTAAGCGTCAAAAACGGCTCCGGCGAACCAAATTTTGCTCCCGGTACGCAGTTCAGCGCTGGTCTTACTGTGTCTTACTAGTTCTGCAATGGCGTAACACGCAGAATTTGGAATTCTCTCTCGTGTCGAACGCCAACAAATTTTCGAAAATTCAAAGCGAACTTCTTGTTTGTTTGAGGAAAAAAACATGACCAATTTTAAAGTTTCTGGAGACGACCTTCTGGGCGCAAAGAAGGTACCTTGGCTTCCGTTTCGCGATGTCACCATCAAGCCCAAATACATTGTCGTTCATTACACTGGTGGGAGTTCGGTGGCATCTAGCATCAATTACTTGCGTAAGGTTGGATTTAGCTATCATTTGCTAATCGATAGAGATGGCGCAGTTGTGCAGGGAGCACCTTTGGCCAAGCGGGCTAGCCACGCGGGCTATAGCAACTGGAAGGGCCTAGATTCTCTCAACAATCATTCGATCGGAATATCATTAGCGAACTTAGGATACTTGGATAGACACGGAACAAAGTTTTATCGAACAAACAGCCACGGTGATAAGACGACAAATACATTTGACGATTCCGAGGTGGTTGCATCTAGGCATTGGAACGGCCACAACGGCTCCACAGTAGTGGGTTGGGAACGCTATACTGAGAAACAATATGAAAGCTTGAAGCTAGTTTGTTCTGCTTTGATAGACGCCTTTCCCAATATTGTTGATGCAATCGGCCACGATGAAATTGCGATTGGGCGAAAACCCGATCCAGGCGTAGCTTTTGAATGGGCAAATATCAGTTCGCTTTTCTCAAACCGTTTGACCGATCTGGGGCCCGTTTATGAAGTAAATGTTGGCGGAAACGACAAACTCAATGTGCGCAAAGGTCCCAACGGAACTTGGGGCGTATCAGACAAACTCGCACCGGGCACCAGGGTACACCTCAGATCATTCGCATACACCTATTGGAACGGTAAGCCGAGGAAGTCTAATTGGGCTTCGATCGCACTAGACGGCTCAATGTCTCATTATGGATTTGTGAGCTCCAAATATTTGACCAAAATCTAAGTATCAAAATGCTCAACCGCCGCAAGCACCGATGTACCAAGTTGAGAAAAGTCGAACAGCCAAAATACATAAAGACGTTCTCGGCTGCTCACAAAATACAACGCGGACTGTGAAACAGTTAAACCTGACTACGAAGAAACGGAGCAAGTCATGAGCTTGTTTTTGCGACAACTGCAACAAAATTCTATCGCGCGAAGACATAACGCGGCATCAACAACAAAACCATACACAATAAGTCAGAAGAGATTAGCTTCTGGCGTTGGTGTAACAGCAATTGGCTTACCCATTGTTTTGCTGTTCAGTGCGTGGTTGGAAGGTGGACTCCGCGACAGTATCAGCCACTATTACTATGGCAACTGGCAGGGTGGCATATTTGTGGCGATGTTGGCCTTCATCGGCACTTTTCTCATCGCGTATGAAGGCAAATTTGAACAAGAAACGATCCTAGCGCGGGTCGCCGGTACGCTGACTTTCGGAATAGCATTATTTCCAACTGCCGGGGCGGGATTTGAAGGCTCAACGAGGCAATTCAGACCATTTGGTCAGTTAACGACAAACCCAGCAGGCGAATGGGTCGAGGTTAGTTCCTTTTTGCCAATGGACAAAATTGCTGATTGGGTAGCGTGGCTCCATGTCGCCTGTGCATCGGGATTGTTCCTGTTCCTTATGTACTACTCTTTTGTGATATTTCCAGCAGTTCAGCTGCGGCAACGCGAAAATCGGCAAGCCGATGCGCAGCCCATTTTTCAAAAAAGATTGCGTAACAATATGTACTATTCGACTGGATTTCTAATATTGACCAGTATGCTTGCCATAGCAAGCCAGTCACTCTGGGGCGATATGTGGAATAAAAATAATCTTACATTTTGGTTTGAGGCGCTTGCATTGGTCGCGTTTGGCGTTGCCTGGACCACCAAGGGTCGTCTGATAAGACGGCTTCAAGACCCCGATGAATAGCGAGTTTTTGCTCTGCATGGGGCCATAAGAAATGCTGACCCAGCGTTACAGGGTTAAATACCAAGCACAAATTTGCAGGGAACCGAAAACATGAGATATCTAATTATTATATGCATTCTAAACACAGTTTTCACATCGAGTGTTTTGACCGCCTATGCACAAGAACAAATACCCTGTGATGATAGAGCCGCCGATACTACGATAGATCAATTCTTGTCTTTCGATGCTGTCGCAACGTCAATCGCTGCATTGAGTCGAGGGGACACCTATAGCGACGATTATCAACGCGAGTTTATCGTTGGATTATCCGAAGAAGCGGGTTTCGGACCTAATGGTGAAAGGTTGACTTCGCATGACATCGTTGAAACGATCCGAAGCTTCTTAGATCCCCAGCGCCCAAAATATGGCGGTGAATTGGCAATGGCGGAAAACGATGTATTGAGAGGGGTTGGTCCGAGGGCCGAGGGGGAAGCGGTTGACGACTACACGCTCAAGTTCAGCTTTGACTCCACAC
>CAJXLH010000032.1 GCA_913055925.1 uncultured Maritalea sp.
ACATCACCGACAATGATCTGCTTTCAAGCTTGATCATTTAGGAACTTTTGAAGGAACTGCGTTGTTCGAAACCGTTCAAAACCCAAGACTTGGCAAACGCACAATGGCTTCCATTGCGCTTGTCGCTCTTTTGGTTTTGGCGGGTTTTGTCACTCTCTTCTTTGCGTCGCTTAATGTGTTTACCTCGGTCGCACTAGAACGCGCCGAAGGCCGCGCGCAGCTCTATCGATCGACATTGATCAGCGCGCTTGAACGGTTGGAACACCTGCCCTTCATTGTTGCGCAGGACCCAGCCGTTGTTCGCGCGCTCGCAGAAAAACGCGTTGAGGGGTTAAATGGTCGACTTGAAGATTTTGCGCAAAGGTCAAACGCCGAAGCCATTTATGTGATGGACGCCAATGGATGGACGATTGCCGCATCTAACTATCGAAATGAAGTGAATTTCTTGGGCAAAAACTACGGTTTCCGCCCCTACTTTAAAGATGCAATGGCGGGAAAACGCGGAGAGTTTTTCGCGATTGGCGCGACGACGTTCAAGCCCGGCTATTTCATCGGTGATCCTGTGCGAGATGCAGATGGCGATGCCATTGGCGTGGTGGCACTCAAAGTTGCACTTAGCGAGCTAACAGGCGCATGGGCAGCGACGGGCGACGACATTTTGGTGACCAATAATGATGGCATTGTCGTCTTCGCTACGTCGGATGATTGGCGCTATCGCTCAATCTCGCCACTGAGTGAAACGCAACGCGCTGAAATCGCCGCCAAACAACAATTCGGCAAGCAAGATTTGACGGCGCTGGCATGGCAAGCTGGTCCCAACAACCAAGTACAGCTAGATGGCACAACCTATCTCTATTCAAACAAAATGGTCGAAGCGCGCGGTTGGACGCTTTGGTACATCGAGCCGATGGCCAACATCTATCAGCGCACCTGGTTTGTGATTGTCTTGGGCGCCATCGTTTTGGCTGGCCTTGCCGTGGCATTTCAAACGTTTCGATCAAACCAATTGCGCCAAGCCCTTCGTGCGTCATATGACGACCGGCGAAAGCTATTGGTCGAAATTGAAGAACGCAAAACGGCGGAGCGGCGACTTGAACGTACGCAATCAGAGTTGCAGCGCACCTCAAAACTAGCGGCGCTTGGGCAACTTGCGGCATCGGTAACGCACGAATTGGGACAGCCGATTTCCGCCATGCGCAATTACCTTGCAGCGGAACAAATATCGCCCAATTACAAACCGGGTGGACTGCCGGACAAGTTGACCGCTCTGGTCGCGCGGATGGAAAACATCACGAAAGAACTGAAGTTCTTCTCGAGTCCCGCTGAGCCATCCGCTGAGGAGTTTCACATAAACGATGTGATCAATGGCGCAAAAAGCCTCACGCAGCACAATCTTGATGCTGAAGGCGTAGAATTTGAGACAGATCTGTCTATTAATTTACCGCCTATCAGAGGCAACCGCCAGCGCCTCGAGCAGGTGTTTGTGAACCTTTTCCGCAATGCCATTTCGGCGATGGCTGAAGCTGCGAAAAGAAAAATCTCTGTCAAAGCGAGCAGCGACACAGACTGGCTAACGATCATTGTCGAGGACAGCGGGCATGGACTTGCTGGGCAAACTATCGAACAGTTACAAGAACCGTTCCATACCAGCAAACCTTCAGGTCAAGGCATGGGGTTGGGGCTTGCAATTTCGGCCGACATCATTCGCGAACATGGTGGAACGCTGAGCGCCAATGATATGGACGATGGTGCAGAATTTGTCGTCCGATTGCCTGTTGAGAGGGATCAAAAGTGACCGAAAAACACTATCGCGCACTGGTCATTGATGACGACAAGGAAATGCGGCAGTCGTTGATCCATCTTATCGAGGCCGCTGGGTGGGAGGTCGAAGCGCACCCTGAGGCCACTGACATTGAAAACAAGGTTGCCGCCTTTTTGCCGGACGTAATTTTGTCCGATGTTCGGATGCCCAAAAGCTCCGGGCTTGATCTCTTAAAAGATAGAACAACCACCGCGAACATCCCGATTGTACTCATCTCTGCCCATGGCGATATTCCAACGGCCGTGCAAGCCATGCGCGATGGGGCGTATAGTTTCTTAGAAAAACCATTCGAGCCACCGCGCCTTCTAACGATTTTGCGCAACGCCGCGGAAAAGTTTCAGCTTTCAAAAGATGCCGAGCGACTGCGCAGACAGCTCGCCACCCTAAGTGGACTTGATCGTGTTTTGCTCGGCAAATCGGACGCATTGAAAAATGTGCGCGAGAGCGTACTTGATTTCAGTTCCGCAAACGCCGCTGCGCTGATCCTAGGTGAGACCGGGACAGGCAAAGAGTTGGTTGCGCGCGCGCTGCATAATCTCTCTGATCGTGCAAATGGCGCCTTTATTGCCGTGAACTGCGCAACCATTGAAGCGGAAGGTTTTGAAAAACGCATATTTGGCGAAGCGGGCGTTAGCCAAGGCCTTTTCCGCGAAGCTGAAGGCGGCACGCTATTCCTGGACGAAATTGGCACCTGCGCCTTGGACGTGCAAGCCAAATTGTTGCGTGCGATTGAACTGCGCGAAATTTTGCCCGTGGGTGCAGACCGCCCCGTAACCGTAGATGTACGTATCGTCTCAGCGTCGAATGAACCTTTGGACCAAGCCGTGGATACCGGGACTTTCCGTCGTGATCTTTTCTTCCGTCTGTCCAATGTGGTGATTGATCTGCCCAATTTGCGGACGCGTCCAGACGATGTGCCACTATTGTTTGAACATTTTGTGCAGAACTTTGCGGAACTTTACGAAACAGATGTACCGGACATTTCAGCTGAAGATATGGCGACATTGTTTGCCTATGATTGGCCGGGCAATGTGCGTGAACTTCGCAATGTTGCCGAACGTTACATCCTCGCGTCACGACGCGGCACAGCGTCAGTGCAAGATGTATTGCGTGTCCCCGCCGAAATGAGCGACGTGCCAACCACCTTGCGTGAAGCCGTCGCTGCATTTGAACGCACAATGATTGCGAAAGCTATTCGCAACCACAAAGGCAAAATGGACGACGTTGCGGAAACGTTGGGCATTGGCCGCCGTACGCTGAACGAAAAGATCGTCAAACTTAATCTCAACAAGTCTGACCTCGTTTGAGCGTTCAAACTGCCCTGCGGAAATCCGCAAGGCACGCGGAAACCCGCAGGCAATTTTCCTCATAGGCAAGCGCACACCAATCACTAGGATAAACTCAACTCGATCCTTTGGGGGTTCGTGTTCATTTCTTTTGGGAGGACATCATGAAGAAATTTGCAAAGGTAGCCATTGCTGCCGGTTTGACCTTTGGCTTTGCTGCTGAAGCTATGGCTGTTGAATGGAACGTTTCGCTTTGGGGCAAACGTCGCGCGTTCACAGAACATGTTGAAAAGCTTGCTGAGTTGGTTTCAGCAAAAACAGGTGGCGAATTTACGCTAAACCTTTCCTATGGCGGTCTTTCAAAGAACCGCGAAAACCTAGATGGTATTTCGATCGGTGCTTTTGAAATGGCTCAGTTCTGCGCGGGTTATCACGCGGATAAAAACCCATCAATCACGGTTCTTGAATTGCCGTTTTTGGGCGTGAGCTCGCTTGAGCAAGAAATCGCTGCTTCAATGGCGGTTTACAATCACCCTGCTACACAAAAAGATCTTGGCCGTTGGAACGCAACACTGTTGATGCCTTCTCCGCTGCCACAATATAACTTTGTGGGTGTGGGCGATGCGCCGAAAACAGTTGCTGATTTTGAAGGCATGACTGTTCGTGCAACAGGCGGTATTGGCCGCGCGATGGAATCTGTTGGCGCTGTGCCAAACTCAATGTCAGCCACAGAAGTGCGTCAGGCACTTGATTCAGGCGTTGTGAAGGCGGTTTCATTCGCACCGCACGCGCACATGTCATTCGGCACAATTGAATCTGGCAAGTGGTGGACCACCAACTTGAACCCAGGCACTGTGAACTGCCCTGTTGTTGCAAACACAGATGCTTTGAATTCATTGTCAGATGCGCACCGCGACGCATTGCTTTCATCAATTCCAGAAGCGCTTGAGCACTATGTTTCAAACTATAATGGCGCAACAATGGAAGCATGGGGCCCTGCCCTTGATGAGCGTGGCATTGCGCGCATCACTTACACTGATGAAGAACTTGCAGCCTTCCGTTCTGCAGCTGGTGGCATCGCCAAGCAGTGGATTGAAGACAACAATGCAAAAGGTTTGCCAGCGCAAGAGCTCCTAGATCTCGTTCTTGCAACTTTGGCTAACTAGTCAGAACGCTCGACAATTTCACCCGGCCGCGCAAATTGCGTGACGCCGGGTGATTTTTATCTACACTCTAATAAAGGGACATCACGTTCCATTTGGGGGGGAGTAAAATGGCAGGGTCATCTTCTGTACTTACAGACAACAGTCTTCTGTCTCGGCTCGACCAACGCCTTTTCAAGCTTGAGGGCTTACTGGCGTTGATTGGTGGGCTCGCAGTTTTTTCACTTATGCTAATGGCCGTGGCATCGGTCGGCGGGCGTAACTTTTTGGGCCGGCCATTGCCGGGCTATGTCGATTGGATCGAGCAGGCCATGCCCCTGATCGCATTTGTCGGCATCGCTTACACGCAGCGCCTGGGCGGTCATATCCGTATGGATATTCTGATTGGCAAGCTCAAAGGTCGTCCGCTTTGGATCGCCGAATTTACCAGTACCTTGGTTATGCTTTTATTGATGATCCTTTTGACATGGGGATCGTGGGCGCATTTTGAGCGTTCTTTCGATTTCTCATCCCCAATGTGGAGCCGCGATTCATCAATGGATATCGGCATCCCGTTGTGGCCCGCCAAACTTTTGGCGCCGATCGCCTTTTTCATCATCTGCATTCGCCTATCGCTGCAGCTTTGGGGCTATAGCCGCGCTATCCGCACAGGCACATTGGAGCCTGTTGCCGTGCCGCTAATTGAAGATGCCGCAACGCAAGCGGCACGCGAAGCGGAACATGTATCTGGACTAGAGGAGGACAAGCAATGACCTCGATTGATATTGGCATTGCCGTTACCGTTTTCCTCTTGATCATGGTGGTGATCGGCGTGCGCGTCGCGTTTGCCGCTGCTCTTGCCGGCCTTACGGGTTTGATTTGGATATTTTGGTCCAAAAAGGGCTATGACCCGAACCAATTTTTCTGGGCGCTCACAGTGGCCACGAAAACCGCAGGTCAGGTGCCGCACTCAAAAGTCGCATCGCAAGCCTTGTCACTCATTCCAACCTTCATTCTCATCGGCTATCTCGCCTACTATGCAGGTCTCACCAAGGCACTGTTTGAAGCGGCGAAGAGATGGGTTGGCTGGTTACCGGGCGGCATGGGCGTTGCCACTGTTTTTGCAACCGCTGGTTTTGCGGCGGTGTCTGGTGCGTCAGTTGCAACATCCGCCGTGTTTGCACGCATCGCGATCCCAGAAATGCTGAAGATCGGCTATGACAAGCGCTTCGCGGCGGGCGTTGTTGCCGCTGGTGGCACGTTGGCATCGCTCATTCCACCATCAGCTATCCTTGTGATTTATGCGATCATCGTGGAGCAAGATGTTGGTGCATTGCTGCTTGCTGGCTTCTTGCCGGGCGCGGTTTCGGCGTTGATCTATGGCGGACTTGTGGTTTTGCTCGCCATGCTCAACAAAACCCTCGGCCCGCCGGTAAAGGGTTATAGTTGGGGCGAGCGTTTCAAAAGCTTGCCGCCCGCTTTCCCGATCTTTTTCGTTGTGATCATCATCATTTGTTTCATCTACAACCCATTTGGCGGCGACGCTTGGGGTACGCCAACCGAAGGCGGCGCGATTGGTGCATTTGTGATTTTCGTGATGGCATTGATCCACGGTATGCGGTGGCCGCAATTCAAAGACGCGTTGATGGAAACAGCCAAATTGGCGGTGATGATTTTCACCATCATTTGGGGCGTGTTGATCTTTGTGCGTTTCTTGGGCTTTGCCGACCTGCCCGGCGCCTTCTCAGATTGGGTGACCTCACTCGATCAACATCCAATGATCACACTGATCTGCATTCTATTGGCCTATGCCATATTGGGCATGTTCATGGACGCGATTGGCATGTTGCTGCTAACGCTGCCCGTGGTGTTCCCGGCGGTCATCGCCTTGAATGGCGGCATGGATGTCACAGCGGCTGAAAGTGCCTTTGGCATGAGTGGATGGGGCTGCGCGATTTGGTTCGGCATTATCGTAGTAAAAATGGCAGAGCTCTGTCTCATCACCCCGCCCATTGGGCTCAATTGCTTCGTTGTGGCTGGCGTTCGCTCAGACATTTCGGTGCAAGATGTGTTCCGTGGTGCATCACCATTCTTTGTGGCGGATGCGATCACCATCGCCGTGCTCATTGCCTTCCCAGGCATTGTGCTCTGGCTTCCAAGCCTGTTGCTTGGGTAAAGCAAAACTGGCGGGCCGTTTAGGCCCGCCAACAATGCTAGAACTTCTTAGCGCGCACAATCATCTCAGTCGTTGAAGTGCTTCCATCTGTATAGGTTATGGTCACACGCAAACTGACATAACAAATCGTTGCGCCGTCAAAACATGGGCTTTTCAGTTTCAGCGCATAAGGCACGACGCAGTTTCCGTCCTTGTCTTTTGCAAAATCCTTGTGCGGGACCACAAGCTCGTCCACCAGCTTATCGCCATCCAGCACCTTTATGGGGCAATCCATCTTCCACTTAAAACTGTCGCCAGTTTTGGTAACGCAGTCTGCTGAAGCAGATAGTGAGATGGATTTTATCCGCTTGCAGCGAGTTTTTGGGATGGTGAGCTCGCTTTTTCCAACATCACTGCCGTCTTTTGGAAAACCGAGATCTGGAATATCTGCCAGCAGTTCCGCCAGTTGCCAGCGCACACGCGCAATCATCTTGTCCAAATCGTTGATATCGTCGGCAACCAATCCAGTTTGCGTCAAATCTATCAGACTGATGATGAGACTAACGGGTCCCCAAATTCGCTTGAACACCTCTTTTTCAAGTATGCGTTTCAGGATTTGCTGGATAAGGAAGCTAACCAAGAAGCGCGGCGGTTTTATTTTTGAAAGACTAGAAACAGCGTACTTTTTCAGTTTCGCGGCCAGCGCCGCTAATGCCTGTGGTGCATTCTTTTTGATGTAGGCCTTTAACCCATCAAGCAGCTTTCTGATCGCAGCTGCACCTACGGCACTGTTCCAATTGTCGAGGGCCTCTCCGGTCTTTTTTGCTGCTTTTTTCAGGGCCGCAAGTTTTGCCTTTTCCGCGGTCGACAGGCTATCTTTTGCTTCAAGTTCGCCAATTTGCTCTAGTAAGAGCGAATGAAAGAGAATTAGTACCTGGCGCAATTCTTCTGTAGAAAGATCCGCAAGATACTTGTTGTTACAAGCAGCAAAATGCGCACCGGCCCATAATGCTGACGCAGAAATCATTGGAAGATAGGCCAATGCACCCAACGCATCTTTGAGCATTTCGTATGCTTCTGCGGCGCTTTCTTTCAGAAACGCTTTCAGCTTTACAATCGCCTGACGCGCCTTGTCTGCGGTGCCCAAATCATCCCAATTGTCCAAAAGCTCCTCAAATTTCTTGAGTGCCAATTTTAGCGCAGCAAGCTGTGCCTTCTCCTTGGTACTGAGTTTTGCCTTTGTCTCAAGCGCAGCACGTTGCATGTCTAAGTGGAAAATCAAAATGCGTAAGAGCTTCTTGAGCTCTTTTTGCGTTAAACCCGCAAGCGCTTTGTCATTACATAAGGCAAAGTGCGCGGCCGCAAACCATACCGAAGCCGGAATATCATTGAGGATTTTGTACCACTTTTGACCCGTTTGAACGATCTTGCCATAGGGCATGTTGTCGACCATCTTTTTGCGCTGCTCGAGCAAATCGTTGATCGTTTTCATCATCTCGCGGATCAGCCGTAGCTTGGTCTCCAGATCCATCCCGAAAAAGATGAAGGGTGGAATAAAAATGGGCGGCAAATATCCACTTAAGAAGCGGCCATCTGGCAACCATAGCGACAAGTCATATGTGTGACCCGACATCGGCCCCAAGCCATCCACTGGTAAGCGGAAGTGATCAAACCCTTTTGTCGGTCCGAGACATGCAACAAAGTCCATCGGCAGAGTTGAGTTACTTAGATATAGTTTTGCGCCTTCATGCGCCTCTGATAGATAGCTCGTAATCTCAAGGACTTGATCTTCTTCCTCGTTGAGTACCATCTCAACAAAAGGTCCACACGGATCATCATCATAGGACTCTGCTGAAAGATCGATTTCGCGTGGCAAACGCTCGGAAAACCCACCTTCTTCGCGGCGCGCGATACTCGCCAGATGGTCCTCGACCGTCTCTCGCGGCATAAAGCCATTTTCGGCTCGCAAACTGAGCGACATGAAGTCTCGCATTTCGTTGCGGGTAATTCGTCTTATCCCGGCAGTTCGCAAGTCTTCTTCAATGCGATGAGTCACAGCCGTCGCCAATTCTGGGTTCACCCCACTAGCGATAATTGTTCCATGCAGATGTTCATTGCTAAACGGAACGGCCTCGTCGCCGTTTCCATTGGTTACAAATAATTCAAATGGTGTTGGCATTATTCCTCCCTTTCGGGCGGTAACGCAAAATCCAAAAAAATCTAAAATCTAAAATAAAATACTTACGCGTTACAGCCCCGCGCAAAAAGACTAAGTGGAAACAGCTACAGTTTCAAGAAACCGGGCGACGGTTGGCAAGACCATCGCCCATTGAGGGTTAGCGCGACAGCTATCCAGCGGGAGGCGGCAGGAAGTCCACCTCGTGTAGTGCAGACAGCCTTACGACTTCGTCAGGGTCCCCCAAATCATGCAATGCGTTGAACAAATCAAATAGCTTGCGGCTTGGCGCAACGCCGAAGAAGCATGTTGCATCTTTGCCCGATTTGTTGGTGATGCCATGGGCGATACCCATGGGCATACGCACTGTGTCGCCAGAGCGCGCGATGAAAATCTCATCTCCAAATGCCAGCTCAAGTTCGCCGTCCAAGATGGTGATCCACTCATCCTGAGTTGGATGGATATGTGGCGGGACGAAGCTGTCGGCAGGC
The DNA here is from genome assembly GCA_913055925.1 of uncultured Maritalea sp. Lineage (GTDB taxonomy): Bacteria > Pseudomonadota > Alphaproteobacteria > Rhizobiales > Devosiaceae > Maritalea. Next base: position 9,073 of record CAJXLH010000032.1, read on the forward strand.
AGCAAAGCGTGCCAAACAAATGCATTTTCGGATACCAGCTTTGGGATATAGGTTTGGCCAAGAATATTCCATTTCGTGGCGCCAATCCCTTCATTGTGCGGGGTAATGCCCGGTGTCATTTCCATTTTCTCTCTCCCTAATTTGGACTAGTCAGCAACTTTGTAGTCAGGCGTTGAATTCAAAAACTCGCGATAAGCGTCGGCATTCGGCGGCGCAAAGTTTTCGGCGATTGGATTGCGGGGCTTTTTCTTCGCGCCCATATCGTCGAGCAATTCATCGAAATGCTTGAAATGATACGGCGCGACACACAGACCGCCATAAACTTGCGCGGACGGTTTTTCGTGACGCTTCCAGTGCAACATCATGTCGATATTTTCGCGCATTTGATGGGCTGAGGGTTGTTTGGCGAGCTTTCCATCGGCGTAGCGCACAAGCCAGTTCGCCGCCAGATCGGCGCACAAAACGGTACAAAAGGATGAGTTGAACCCAACAAAACCCATATCTGGTAGATCAGGATTCGCGATGATCCGGTATAGACGATATTGTCCGTCTTCTTCCACCAGCTTTTGCTGATATTCATCTGGTAAAAACGGCACGCCCAATTTCCACCCGACAGCCAAAATCGCCATGTCGGTTTTCACGCGCTCGCCGCCGGTTAAAACAACGCTATCCCCTTCATATTCTTTGAAGGTGCCTTTGATGGCTTTTATGCGCCCATCGGCAATCATGTCGAATAACCCTGGCGTCACAATTGGCACTGAACAATTGATTTCGTCTTCGATTTTGATATCGGGGCGCAGGCCGGTTTTCTTCAACTTAAGCTGAATGCTCAGCAGGGCCTCAAGCGCGCGCCAATTCGCCCAAACAAAGGGCTTGCCAATAACGTGCGCGAATTTTTGCATTGGCGACAGTCCCCAACTTGGGAACATTTGCTCTTGCTTGCGGATGTAAAGAATGCGCTTGAAGTTGATAAGCCCGCCAATGAAATAGGGCACGCGCCATACGCTTTGCAGATAAACAATAGTGACGGACTTGGCGCCAGATTTCACCGCATTTACCGCAATGTCGGTGGCGGATTTCGAGAACCCCAAAACAGTGACGTTTTTGCCTTTCACAATGGACGGGTCGGTATATTCAGATGAATGCATCACCTGCCCGCCTTGCGCGGTAAACTCATCTTGTCCCGGGTGCGTGAGGATATTTTTTTCCGAGAATTGGCCGGTGCAAACCGCCACGAAATCGAAGTCTTCTTTCGTTTCGCTGCCGTTCTCATCGACGATGAACAAAGTCCAACCAGCCTTGCCATCGTCGCGTCTCTCCATGGTGCGCACACTGGTGTTGAACCGAATGTGCTCGCGCAGATTGTAGTCTGCCGCGTAGCTATCTAGGTAGGCGTGCACCTGTGGGCCCTTTGGCCATTCCGGGTAGTCATCCGGCATCGGCTTGTCGGTATAGCGGTACAAGTCTTTTGGGCTTTGGGTTTGTACATCAGGGTAAGAACGGGACAGTTCCCAAACGCCGCCTAGATCGTGGCTGCGTTCAATTATTGTAACGTCATGCCCTTTTTCCAAAAATGTTTTGGCAGTCACTAAACCGCTCACGCCAGCACCGATCACCGCTACATTTTTCTTTTGTGCCATCGTCCCCTCCTCCGCCGATTGCATCTATTTTTCTTTAGGCCTAAACTAAAATTCATGAGGGAGATGGGGACTATCCAAAAAACGCAAAGTTTTGAAAATGCATGGTCTGGCACGCCGCTCGGGCACGAACCGCTGGCGCAACATCGGCGATTTCGATCGAACGATTTAGACTGCGCGCGCGAAATGGTGGCGCGGAAATATTGCGCGCACCGTCTCGATGTTACAGAACCGAACACCACTTTCGACAGCGTTCACAATCATTTTGCGGCCGGAGATTTGTCCTTCAACTATATGCGCTATGGCGGCAAAGTTGAGATTGACCCTGGCGAATTGCAGCAGTTCTATTTGGTGCAAATTCCATTGCGTGGCAGTGCGGACATTCAAAATGGCCACCAACGCGTCGAGAGTAGCCCCGAGTTTGCGACGATCCTTAACCCAGATCTTTCGACGCGCATGGTTTGGCATGCCGATTGCGAAATGCTGCTGGTTCAAATCGATAAGGAAAGGTTGCGCAACGAAGCGGAGCTTCACCTTGGCCGCAAGCTCAGCGCACCCATTCGTTTCGACAGCACCATCAGGATGCGTGCACGCCAGCTCTGTGCTTTTCGGCACCATCTTGGTCAAATGTTCGATGAGGTTGATCGCGGCTTCGCACCAACCTGCGAAAGCGAGTTTTTATTGCAACTGCTCGAAGCGGTTCCAAGCAATGTGCAATGCTTTTTTGATGTGGCACCGCAACAAATCGCAACACGCCAGATAAAGCGTGGTGTCGAATTTATCCGCACAAACTTTGATCAAGACATCGAATTGAATGAGATTGCCCGCGCCGCTGGCGCGTCACCTCGTGCGCTTCAATATGGCTTTAAAAGCACTTACGGTCTCACGCCCATGCAAATGCTGAGGCTGGAACGCTTGCGTTGGGCGCGCCACTTGCTGCTGACGTCCGATCGGCGCCAGCCAGTCACAGAGATTGCAATGGATCTCGGCTTTCAGCACCTAGGTCGATTTTCGCAAGAATATCGAGAAGCTTTTGGGGAAACACCGCAGCAAACCGTGAAGCGCGTCAACGGTCTTTAAACGTCTAAATCAAAAACAACGATGCCATCTGCACCACCTTCACACAGCGCGACAAGCTCTCCGCCAAGCGCCTTATGTTCTGGGTGTTCGGCGTAATTTTCTAACGCCTTGTCATCGGTGAACTTGATCACAAATCCCCAATCATAATTGGCTGATTTCTGTTCAAAGTCTTTGTTTGGACCAAATTCGAACGACACAACACCGTCAAGCGTTTCGCTGAATTGCGCCAGCCGAACTAATATATTCCGCTTTTCGACTTCTTTTACGCTCGCCCTGAAATCACAATAAACGCAGTGAAGGATCATTCGGGAACGCTCCGTTAGGCCTTAGCTTGGCAAAACCGCAGTTGCTTCAATCTCGATTTTGGCCCTGTCTTCGATAAGACCGGCGACCACCACCATCGTCATGGCTGGGAAATTGTAACCCATCACTTCGCGATATGCTTTGCCAACCTCAGCTTGCTTCGCGAGATATTCCTTTTTGTCCGTGACGAACCATGTGAGGCGCACAATGTCTTCTGGCTTGCCACCAGCTTCGGCAACAACATCCACAATATTGCGCAGTTCCTGCTTCATTTGCTCAATGAAGTCATCGCTTTCGAAGACCTGATCGCCATTCCAGCCGATTTGTCCGCCTACATAAATGGCTTTTCCCTCAGCAACCATGCCGTTGGCATAGCCTTTTGCAGCTTTCCAACCTTCTGGGTGTAGTGTGATGTTCGCCATTATAGTCTTTCCATAAAGTTTTGAATTTTGTCTCTCACCGCATCCGTCCAGGGTTGCGGTTTCGCCGTTTGGCCATCCACATGCACCAACGTAGTTGTAGTGCTCACGCGTTTCTGTTCGCCGCATGTGCATTCAAGCGCAAAAGAAACGCTTGTGTGTCCCAGACGCGTGACTTCGAGTTGCCATATCAACTTGTCGCCCAACCAACTTGGCGCGTGGAAATTTGTCTCGATTGTAGCCGTTGGCACGCCCGTCTTGGTGTCGTTGAACATGGTCACATACGGGTATCCCGCCTCGCGCTCAAACCAAGTTTCAATCACCGTATTGATCATTTCAAAATAGCGCGGGTAGAAAACGATCCGCGCCGGATCGCAATGGCGAAACATAACCTGTTGTTCGTAGACAAATACACCCATATCAGACACCCAAATACCGATCAGCGATGTCTGGCGTCAGCTCGTCTGGCTTGCCTGTCCAAGCGGTCTTACCGCGTTCAAGGATCACGCATCGATCTGCCAACGGCAGCAGTTCGGCCAGTGTTTTATCAACGATGAGGATCGACTGCCCACCGGCTTTCAATTCACCAATGGCGCGCCAAATCTCTTCGCGGATCACAGGCGCCAAACCTTCTGTTGCTTCGTCCAAAACCAACAATTTTGGGTTGGTCATTAGCGCGCGACCGATGGCCAGCATCTGTTGCTCACCACCTGAAAGTGTATTTGCGGTTTGGTGTTCACGCTCACTCAAACGCGGGAACAATTCGTAGACTTTTTCAAGCGTCCACTCGCCGCCACGTGCCGCCGCAACGAGGTTCTCTTGCACCGTGAGGCTGCCGAAACATCGGCGTCCTTCTGGCACCAAGCCAACGCCCAATTGCGCGACCTTGTGGGACGGCATTTTGGAGATGTCCTGCCCCGCAAACTGGATTGCGCCAGACTTTTGTTTGGACATTCGACAAAGTGTGCGGATGGTTGTGGTTTTACCCATGCCATTGCGGCCCATCAATGCGACCACTTCGCCTTCGCCAACGCTTAGCTCGACGCCAAACAAGGCCTGTGAAGGCCCATAAAACACTTGAATGTCTTCGATCTTTAGGAGCTCTCTCATGCGGTTTCTCCCAAATATGCTTCGCGAACAGCGGGGTTGTTACGAATATCTTCAACCGACCCGGTGGCAATAACGCGTCCATAAACCAAAACCGAAATCCGGTCCGCTAGGGCGAAAACCGCATCCATGTCATGTTCGATCAGCAGGATCGGCGCTTCATTTTTTAGTTCCGCCAAAAATGAAATCAACTGCTTCGAACCTTCCGGTCCCATGCCCGCCATCGGCTCATCGAGCAGGAAAGCTTTTGGTTCAAGCGCAAGGGCCAATGCCATTTCGAGCTGACGGCGTTCACCGTGTGATAGTTCCGCAGCGCTGACGTCAGCGCGGTCCTTTAACCCGACCCGCTCCAGCATCGCTGTGGCCTTTTCGACAAGCTGTTTGTCACGACGCACATTTTTGAAGAAGTGGAAACTCGAGCCTTCGTTCGCCTGGACCGCCAACATGACGTTGCGTAGTGCTGAAAATTCCAGGATGACCGACGAGATTTGGAACGTTCGGCCCAATCCCAATTGAGCACGAGAGGCGACATCAAGTCCAGCAAGGTCCATGCCGTTGAACGAAACAGAGCCACTGTCTGAGGAAAGGCCGCCGCAAATCTGCTTGATCAGTGTGGATTTGCCCGCACCGTTTGGACCGATCAGCGCGTGGATCTCTCCCGCATTGAGGGTCAGCGACACATCGTCTGTGGCTTTAAGTGCACCAAAGGATTTGTTGAGATTTTTGATCTCGAGCACTGGATTAGTCATGTCGTGCCCTCCCTGCGATCAGGCCGATGGCCCCGCCGCGTGCAAACAGC
>CAJXLH010000033.1 GCA_913055925.1 uncultured Maritalea sp.
GAATGTGCGTTGCATGGTCGCTCCCATGTCACCTGCACACAATTTCATTACGCGGTACGGTATATCGAGTGCCTGCATAACCGCTTCAGCACAACCCAGCATCCGCTCGTGTTCCTCAAGCGATTTGTCAGGTGTCGTCACGGCCACCATTTCGACTTTGAAGAACTGGTGCTGACGCAACATGCCGCGTGTATCCCGGCCTGCAGACCCTGCTTCGGAACGGAAACACGGCGTCAAAGACGTAAAGCGCAATGGCAACTCTTCTTTGCTCATCATGCTTTCACGGACCAAGTTGGTCAAAGAGACTTCAGATGTTGGGATTAACCAGCGATCATCTGTCGTTTGAAACGCATCTTCAGAAAACTTCGGCAGTTGGCCGGTGCCAAACAAAGCCTCTGAGCGCACCAACAAAGGTGCTGAGACCTCAGTAAACCCATGCTCGCGCGTGTGCTTGTCGAGCATAAATTGCCCCAACGCTCTTTCAAGCCGCGCAATCTCGCTTTGAAGCACAACAAAGCGAGAACCGGCGATCTTCGCGGCAACTTCGAAATCCATTTGGCCAAGCGCTTCACCAATTTCGTAATGCTCTTTCGGCGCGAAATTGAATTGGCGTGGCTCAGAAAATCGACTTCTTTCTACATTGTCGTTTTCGTCTGCACCATCTGGAACGTCATCAAGCAAGAGGTTTGGAAGACTCGCCAGCACGTCGTTTAGCGCCGCTGTCTGCTCGCGTTCTTGTTCTTCGCCAGCTTGAACCTGTGATTTCAGATCGGCCACTTCTTTAAGCAGGGCTTGGGCTTTTTCCTCATCACCTTGGGCTTTCGCTTGACCAATTTGCTTTGACGACGCGTTTCGACGTTCCTGCCATTCATTTAGCTGCTGCACGGTCGCTTTCCGGGCATCATCCAAGGAAATGATGTTAGCAGATTGCGGCTCAAGGCCACGACGTTTCATGCTCGCATCAAATTGCTCAGGGTTAGTTCGAATCCATTTTACGTCAAACATAGGTCTCTCCGGCGAGTCGCCGTTCGAATTAAATCAATTACGTGATAGTCGGAAGTTGAGTTTTACTCAAGATGTGCCGCTGTCAGCAGCCTCTTCACGCTTCTTACGCGATCGTTCCACAAACTGAACAGCGAAGATCGAAAGCTCATAAAGCAAGAACACAGGGACAGCGAGACCAATTTGGGTCATTGGCTCTGGCGGTGTCAAAAATGCTGCCAAAGTCAAAATGGCAACAATCGCATATTTCCGCCAAGCACGAAGATTGCTGGAACCAATCAACTCAGCACGCGCAAGGAGCGTGAGGACAACGGGCAACTGAAAGCAAAACCCGAATGCCAGCAACAACGTCATAGTCAGATCAAGGTAGTCGCTAACGCGCGTCATCATTTGAATGGAGGCTTGCCCTGCACCCGTTTGCTCCAATGAGAGGAAGAAACGCATGGCGAGTGGCATAACGCCAAAATAAACTAGTGAAGCGCCGATGATGAAAAGGATTGGCGTTGCCACCAAGTACGGCAAAAATGCCGAACGTTCATTCTTGTAGAGCCCCGGCGCAACAAACATATAAACCTGTGAGGCAATCACCGGAAACGCAAGGAAAATCGCAGCAAACAAAGCGACCTTCAGTTGCGTAAAGAAGAACTCTTGCGGGGCGGTAAAAATCAGTTCGACGTCTTCAATATTTCCCACAGCGCGTTCAAACGGGCCAAGAAGAATATTGAAAATCGGGTTTGCGACGAAAAAGCAAATCACAAACAGAACAGCAATTGCGAGACATGAGTATATGAGGCGTTGGCGCAGCTCGATGAGGTGCTCCATCAATGGCGCTTCGCTTTTGCTCACTTCGTCATCGTTTTTGTTTTCAATGAGCTCGGTCATTTAGCGTCTCCGCTTTTCGCCGTAGTTGTTTTGCGTGTGGTCGTCCGCTTGGCCGCAGGCTTTTTTGTGGCAGTTTTTTTGGCTGCTGGTTTGCGCGTCGCCGGTTTGCGAGCGGTCGTAGATTTCGCGGCCGTTTTCTTTGCAGCAGGCTTTCGCGCAGCCGTTGTCCGTTTTGCTGCTGGTTTTTTCGCGGTTGCTGGTTTTGTCTCTGCCTTCGCGGTTTGCTCAGCTTTTGCTGCAGCCTCCGCTTCCGCGGCCCGCTTTTTAGCCTGCTTCTCCTGTGCCGCTGCAATCGCGGCCTTCATGCTATCAGCTGCAGCGTTAGTTTTCGGCTGGCCCTCCGGTTCCATACCAACGGCTTCGCGGATTTCATCCGCAACACTCTCCGCGCCCTCGGTTTTTGGCTTCAACGCGCCGCTAGGACGCACACCATCATCGTCCATCACATTGAACTGATTTGTCAGTTCTTCGTGTGTGTTTTTAAGCGGGTCGGTTATGGACTTTTTGATGTCATTGACTTCGTCAAGCGCGGCAACTTTGTTGATTTCGCGCTTGAAATCGTTGCCCATGCGCCGAATGGTTCCAAACGCCTTGCCCAACTGCCGCAGCAACGCGGGCAAATCCTTCGGCCCAACAACGATCAACGCAATCGCTGCCACCACGAGCATTTCGCTCCAGCCAATATTAAACATCTGGACCGTCCCTTAGCTAGCGCCTTCTGTGCGACGCGAACTGAAAAAGGCTCTAAAGCTTAGCTTTTGTCTTTTTCGGCTTCTTCTTTTTTCACATCAATTTCCGCGACTTGCTTTTCTTCGTCAGCCATGCCTTTGCGGAACGCCTTGATGCCAGAAGCGACTTCGCCCATCATGCCTGCGATTTTGCCGCGGCCGAACAACAAAATTGCTGCGACAGCGATAATCAAAATACCCCAAGGACCTGGATTCATGGCTCTACTCCTCATCGTATCGCGCGATATTGCCGCGCGAACTAACACATTGCTATTCAAATATGATCAATTGGCGTCAAACACAAGAACATGATCAAGGTTTATTGCGATATATACGTCTTCTCCGGTATGGATTTGCTCTCCAACGGGTTGACGTAGCTGCAAAGGTCGCTCCAATCCACTCACGGCAACCTCAATCATATCAACACCCAGTGCTGAGTGTTTGTTGACCACCCGGCCCAAAGTGCCAGCCTTTTTGTTGAGATTGACCGAGCCAGAGGGGCGCAGCGCAATCACAATCTTACTACCATCCGCTTTTCCGACGACAGGCACTTTACCAAAAGGCGTTTCAGCGGAATTGTTGTTCACTACAGCAGAAAACTCGCTTAAAGGCGAAAAGAACCGCGCGACTTCAATGTTCTTCGGCGAGTAGTAGATTTCGTCACATGTGCCAATTTGCGCGATCTTACCTTCATCAAGCAGCGCAATTTTGTCGCCAAAAAGCATTGCTTCTTCAGGATCGTGTGTGACGATCAGACATGTCGCGCGTGTCTCGCGCAGAACTGCGAGTGTTTCAGCACGAACAGCCTCACGCAGTCGAGCATCAAGCGAAGAAAAAGGTTCGTCCAAAAGCACAAGACCGGGTTTCGGCGCAACAGAGCGTGCCAGCGCGAGTCTTTGTTGCTGCCCACCAGATAGCTGGCTTGGATAGTCGGCCCATCTGTCTGCCAGTCCAACACGTCGAAGAGCCTGTAATGCTTGGTTTTTCGCTTCATTTCGACCAAGCGATTTTAGCCCATATGTCACGTTTTCTAGGATCGACATGTGTGGGAACAAAGCGAAGTCCTGAAACATCAAGCCGACACCACGTTTTTCGGGGCGTATGCTTACTTTTGCGGATGAAACGATCTTGTTATTGATCTTAATGCTGCCCGCATCGATATCCTGCAAACCCGCTGTTGCCCGCAAAATCGTTGATTTGCCTGAACCGGATGAGCCTAGCAAACAAAGGATTTCGCCAGGCGCTGTAGAAAAGCTCGTACCACGCAAAATCTTGCGACCGCCGATTTCGCAGTGCACATCCTCGAATTCAAGGGCTGAGGCAAAGCTGATGCCGGTACTACCGCGCGGTCCCCAAACTTCGTTTTCGCTGGGTTGATTGCTTAATGGTTCAAGCGTCATCTTCGCTCAATTCGCTCAATAGATCTTCACCGTGATCATCTGCATCAAGCGGGTCCTCATTGTCAAACAAATCACCGTCATTTGGCGACGGGACTGCAAAGTCCGGCGGAAGATTTCCAGAAAGCAGTCCAGCACCCTTGAGTTCGTTAAGTCCCGGAAGGTCTGTGATGTTTTCGAGGCCGAAATGGTCAAGAAACTCAGAGGTTGTGCCGTACGTAACCGGTCGCCCGGGCGTCCGCCGGCGGCCGCGCATACGCACCCAACCAGCTTCCATCAACACATCCAGCGAACCCTTGGATGTGGCAACTCCGCGCACCTCTTCGATTTCAGATCGTGTAACAGGTTGATGGTAGGCAACGATTGCCAAAATTTCCAACGCAGAGCGTCCAAGTGGTTTGCGCTCGGTTTCTTCGCGACGAAGCAGAAATGCAAGATCTTCTGCGGTTCGAAAGGCGTAACCATCACCTCTGCGTACCAAGTTTACACCCGCATTTTGGTATTTTTTCGTGAGGGCATCCACCAACGCCGCTAGGTCAGCATTATCCGAAAGGAATGGTCGTGCATCGTCAAGGTCCATCGGAGATGTCGCGGCGAAGAGCAGCGCCTCCAGAACACGCATGTTCCGGGCAAAAATCTCGTCAGCCTCCATTGCTGCGATGCCTTGTTGGATATGGTCTTCGTTTTCATCCATCGGACTTTTTCCTTCGCATCATCAACGGCGCAAACGCTTGATTTTGCCTCAATTCGATGTGCCCCTGCCGAACCATCTCCAAACTCGCGGTGAAACTTGACGCCAAAGCTGTAGCGCGCTCCTCCGGAAGTTCTAAATACTCCGAAAGGCAAACATGCAATGGCACCCAATCCGCCCCCTCGCCGATCAAACGCCGCAAAATGTCTTCTGCATCCTGCAATGACCAAACCGTTCTAGTTGTTGGTGCATATTCTGCCGGGATTTGGCGCTCGCGCTGAACAGAATAGGCCTGCAGCAAATCATAGTAAGTCGCTTCCCACTCTGAGATTTTCGTTGTGACAACTTGTTCAGGGCTTCCCGAGGCAAAAATCTCTTTGCCGAGCTGCGGTCTATTGATGAGTTTTGCCGCGGCGTCCCTCATTGCCTCAAGTCGCTTCAACCGGAACTGAAGCAATGCCGCCATTTCTTCACCAGACGGCTCATCGCCATCATCATCCTGCGGCACCATCAAGCGGCTTTTAAGAAAAGTCAGCCATGCAGCCATCACCAAATAGTCAGCCGCGATCTCGATGCGGCGTTCGCGCAGCGTATCAATAAAGCTCAGATATTGTTCAGCAAGTGCCAACACTGAAATATTGACGAGGTCCACCTTTTGCTTGCGGGCGAGGTCAAGCAAAAGATCGAGTGGTCCCTCGTAACCATCGACGTCAACATACATCACGCCGCCGCGCTCAGCGCTCGGCGGATGCTTGTCTTCGATGAAATCGTCTTGATGGCCTGAGTTTGCCATGCGCCCTTCCCAATGTCCTTTTAGGAGTTTGGCCAATGAAGGGAACGCTGACAAGCTGGAGTGGCGACAAAAGCCGCCAATCCACTAGAAATTCAAGGTTAATTGCTTCTCACAAAGCAATCGCCGCCACTTGCTTTCAAGTTCGAACAGATCGCATTGGCGTCTGCAAGGCTCGAAGCAGGAACTCGAACGCGGTAATAAATGCCCCGGTCACCGAGATTCACGCGATTGATGTCGAGCGTTGAGTTGCCCAACACACTTGAATATTGACGAGATAGTGTGGTCGCAGTGGCTTGCGCCGCTTCTTGGGACCTTTGTGAGGATAATTGCACGTAGAACGGTGCGCTGACGCCGGTGCTGGTCGATGAGCTTGCTTGAGAGTTAGCACTAGGCAACAACGAAATCGGTTGCTCCGTTTGCGAAGTTGAAGCGCTTGGTTGAGGCGTTGCAAGAACGGCGCTCGCAAGCGGTTGGTTCGTACCCAATCCAGCAGGTCTCGTCGGCGGTGTCGGCGCTGCGGCGTCCACTGATGTTGCTTCGGTGTTCTCCACTGGAGTTGATGTCTCTGGAGACGTCACGGCATCTGTAAGCGCTGCAACTTGTGTTGCGGCATTGTCGACAGCTTCAGTAACTGGTGCGGTTGTGTCTTCAACAATTGAGTTCAACACATTGGTGATTTCATCGGTTGGTGCAGTCGCTGTGTTGCTGCTCACTTCTGGCACGTTCGGACGAACTTCTTGTGGCAATTGCTCAGCGCCTGCCGATGCTTCTTCACCAGTCACAATCGTGCCATCTGCCAATACAGTTACCGTTTTTACCTTGCGGTTGGTCAAGCCGTTGCTATCACCGGTTGGCGTGATGACACGCGGCGCACTTGCCGTATCGCCAGTCGAAGTCTCATCGCGTGACACGATTTGTTCATTTGTCGGATTTTCGCTGTTTCCTTCAAGCGCGCTAAACACAGAAGATTCAGGTTCCGTGTTCTCAACTGGCTCAGGTGTCAGCTTAACTTCGGTGTTCTGGGCTGCAACAACAGGCACTTCCGAGGTACCGCTTTGGCCATTGAACATCCAATAGGCTACGCCGCCAACAACGGCGAGAAGCAAAACGGCCGCAACAGCACCAAATACTGGCAGCATACCGCCGCGACGCTCCTCTTGAGCACTTTCGCGTACTTCGACTTTTGGTTCACTCGGCGCTTGTGCAGCGTGTGAATGCGGAGCGGTTTGAGGAGGCACTTCAACCCGGTCGCGCGCCGTTGGTGCTTCGGTTTGAACTGCTTCGCCAGCGCTATTGGATTGGTTAGACGCACGCGCAGCGCTTACCGCTGCCCCTGTGTGTCCAGTGGCAGATCGCGCAGCGCCAAGTGCTGCCATAATTGCGGCTTCCGCTGCGTCTGCTGGCGCTTTACCTGTAGGCTGCTCAACTGCCGGCGGTTTTGTATCCGCAATCAGATTTTCGATTTCGGTCAATGCATCTTGAACAACTTCATTCTGCTCAAACTGTTCAGGCTCAATTGATGGCGGCTCGGCGAATGCATCTTCCGAGAATGCTGTTTCAGCGGCTTCATCAGCTGGTTGTGCATCGACTTCGACTGGAGTTTCGTAGCTCGCCGTAAACTGTTGAGGTTCATGAACTGCGGCAGTTGGCACTGGAACAGGATCAAATGCCGGCGCTTCAGGTTCTGCGACCTGCGCTTCCACTTGCTCGATCAAAGAAGCGATGCCGTCTAGTTCTTCAGGGCCAGGTGAAGATTGCGTTTCCTCTGGCGAAGCTATTTCCCGCGCTGCTTGAGCAAATGTGCCGACATTTGCAGCCGTGGAAATTGGCTCGGGCCGGAACCCAGCAAACTCTTGCTCAGCTTGCAGGTCTGAAGTTGGGCCATTTTTAATTGACTCTGAAAAGTCAAATTCGAAACCGCCCGCAATGTCTGTTGGAGCAGGTTCTGCAGTCAACTGCGCTTCTTCAGTAGCTGGAGCCTCCTTATGAACGGGTGTTGCCTCAGTCAATTCTGGTGTGTGTTCCGAAGACAAATCAAACCCACCAGCAAACGGATCTTCGACTGGAGATGGCGCGTATGCTGGTTCGCGCACCTCTTCGGGCGTTGGGAATGGAGCGATATTGTCAACGGCGTCTTCCGGCATAGGCGCGTTCACGTTCGCCTCGGCACGTTCATCAATCGCCTGCGCAACATTGGTCTGCTGCGCATCGTCTGCAACAATGCGCGCCAACTCAGCGATCAAATCGTCGGCTTGATCGCCAGTTAAGTTTGTTTTTTCGTTCGAACTTGTCATAGTCTATCGGTCAGCGAATTCAGCCGCTAACCCTCACTTTATACAATTCAAGCAGCTATTTAACCCGACTGATAAACCAGCAATGTGCCTGAATTATGATAATTCTTCTGGCGCAGTGACGCCCAAAATGCCCAAACCGTTGCGCAAAACTTGTCGCACGGCATTGACCATAGCGAGTCGCGCCACTGTCATTGTCGTGTCTTCATGATTAACAAATCGTAACTCAGGGTTTTCCTTACCCTTTGTCCAGAAGGCGTGGAACGCCCCGGCAAGCTCGTGAATGTAAAACGCGACGCGGTGCGGTTCGTGCGCAGCCGCAGCGGCTGCAATCACACGTGGGAACTGTGCCATAGACTTAATAAGGTCAATTTCAGCTGGATCAGAAAGCTTTGACAAGTCGGCATTTTGAAGCGCGGTAAGAGAAACATCCAAGTCTGGAAGGTCGCGCGCAACATTTCTAAACACCGAACATGCTCGCGCGTGAGCATATTGCACGTAGAAAACCGGGTTTTCGCGCGTTTGTTGCGTCACCAGATCAAAGTCAAAGTCCAGCTGCGCTTCGTTGCGACGGAAAAGCATAATGAAGCGCACAACGTCTGGGCCCACTTCATCAACGAGCTGCGCCATGGTGACAAACGTCCCTGCCCGCTTTGACATTTTCGCTGGTTCGCCATTCCGCAAAAGGTTCACCAACTGACAAATTTTGACATCAACTTCTGCCTGACCGTCAGAAACCGCTTTGCCCGCAGCACTAAGGCGTTTGATATAACCTGCGTGATCGGCACCCAGCACAACAATTTGGGTGTTGAACCCACGCAGATACTTGTTTCGGTGATAAGCAATGTCGGCCGCGAAGTAAGTGTAGTCGCCGTTCGATTTGACCAACGCACGATCGGTATCATCGCCAAATGCCGTCGCTTTGAAGAGCGTTTGCTCGCGATCTTCCCAGTCTTCTGGCGTTTTGCCTTTTGGTTTTTCAAGTTGCCCTTGATAGACCAGTCCTTCTTCGCGTAACCAATCTAGCGTTTGCTTTATGTCGCCACCATTGCCCCCAACATGCAACGATGCTTCGGAGAAGAACAAGTCGTGTTTGATACCGAGCTTCGACAAATCGTCGCGGATCATATCAAGCATCAGCTCGAGGACCACTGGTCGTATTTTCTCGACGCGCTCTTCCTCATTGAGCGAGATAAGCTCGTCGCCGAATTGATCCTTCAACGCTTCGCCTACAGGGATCAAGTATTTGCCTGGATAAAGCCCAGCTGGAATTTCACCAATTTCATCACCAAGTGCTTCGCGATAACGCAGAAACGCTGAGTTTGCCAAAACAGCAATCTGACCGCCTGCGTCGTTGATGTAGTATTCGCGTGTAATGTCAAAACGGCAAAAGTCCATCAAGCTGGCGAGTGCATCTCCGAACACCGCACCGCGCGTATGGCCAACGTGCAATGGACCTGTTGGGTTTGCCGAAACATATTCGACATTCACCTGCCCCTCGGGTGCATTATCTGGGCGGCCAAAATCTGCACCTTTCTGGTTCGCATCAGCCACCACAGACAGCCAAACGCTATTTGACAGGGTGAAGTTGATAAAGCCAGGTCCAGCAACATCTATCTTTTCAACATCAGCATCTTCAGCAAAAGCATCAACAATTTTTTGCGCAATTTCACGCGGATTGGACTTTAATGGCTTGGCCAAAACCATGGCAGCGTTACACGACAAATCACCGTGGCTCGCGTCACGCGGAGGCTCAACCACAAATCGTCGCAACACTGCTTCTTGCTCGCTGAGTTCCGGATAGAGGTTGATCAGTGTTTTTTCCACGCGATCGCGAAAGACTGCAAATGCGTCCATGGTCTAAAAGTCCATCTTTTATGGTTGATGTGCAAGCGGTTACCGGAAATCTACGTCTGCGTCAAACAAACGGTTATATGTTGCGGTCGCGAATTGGTCAGTCATGCCGGATACGAAGTCACAAACGATGCGTGCACGGCAATGTTCATTATTGCTTCTGGCAACCTCTTCCCATTCATTTGGCATCATCTCGCCATTCAAATAGGCATCAAATAGTTCGGCAAGCAAACGTTCCGCCTGACGCACAGGTTCCATTACCTCTTCCGAACGGTAGACGTTGCTAAACAAGAAGCGCTTTAACCCCTTTTCACTGGCCGCGACTTCTTCAGAAAAGCCTACGATTGTTCGGCCCGCGCAACGTACATCTTCCACGCTATCCGGTGATAGGTCCGATATTTGGCTTTCCGAGTGACGAATAACGTCTTCGATTGTGCGCGTAATCAACCGGCGAATAATCTCGTGAGCCTTGCGATCCGTTTCGATGTTCGGATATTTCGATTGAACCTCTCGGACGATTGGGCCAACAAGTGGCACGTCCTCAAGCATTTCAATCGTCAATAGTCCCGCCCGAAGCGCATCATCAATGTCATGCGCGTTATAGGCGACATCGTCAGCGATAGCCGCGGCCTGTGCTTCAAAGCTGGAATAGCTGTCCAATCGCAGGTCTGACACCGCAATTTCCTGATCCAACCCGAACGGGATGCCGTCTTGGGCATACTTTTCAAGAGGCGCGCCGTTGGCATCGGTCAGTGGCCCATTGTGCTTGATGATCCCCTCAAGCGTTTCCCAAGTCAGGTTGAGGCCATCATGCTCGGCGTAACGGTTTTCAAGCGACGTCACCACACGCAGTGCCTGTGCATTGTGGTCGAAACCACCAAACGCTCGCATCTTCTCGTGAAGTACGCGTTCGCCGGCGTGGCCAAACGGTGTGTGCCCAAGGTCATGCGCAAGCGCCAGGCTTTCCGCGAGGTCTTCATTCAGCCGAAGCGCGCGTGCGATTGAACGCGCGATTTGCGAAACTTCTAGGGTATGGGTTAGCCGCGTGCGAAAGTGATTTCCCTCGTGATGGAGGAAAACTTGTGTTTTGTGCTTCAAGCGTCTGAAAGCAGTTGAATGTATGATACGGTCTCGATCGCGCTGAAACTCCGAACGCGTTGGGCTATCTGACGTTGAGTGCAAACGGCCGAGTGACTGTTCAGGATGAGATGCATACGGTGCTAGGGCTGAAGTGTTCCCCATATCAACTTTCCTTGTACCCTCTTTTCAAACAGCTTTATGAAGCCTATCTATTAAGCAACACTTGTTATAAATCGAGTTTGGCACATCAGTTAAGGGTTTATATGTCAGAAGCAGCAGTGGCAGAGAAAGTTTCGATCACCGATAGTGCGATTTCGCGCATTGAAGCGATCTTGGCGAAACAAAAGCCGGGCACAGCGCTGCGCGTTGCCGTGTCTGGTGGTGGCTGCTCGGGTTTCCAGTATGAATACAACCTGGTCCCTGATGAACCGACCGACGATGATCTGGTGCTTGGCAACGACAAAGCGCATGTGTTGATTGACTCATTGAGCCTCGAGTTCATGCAAGGCTCGGAGATTGACTTTGTAAATGACCTGATTGGCCAGAGCTTTCAGATCAACAATCCGAATGCTGTTGCATCCTGCGGTTGCGGAACAAGCTTTTCTGTATAATTGAAGTTGTTGCCACTTGAGTGGTCCGATACGATTACGCCTGAATCAGTTTTAGGCGGAATACGGCATGCAAATAGCGACTTGGAACATCAACGGGATCAAAGCCCGACTTCCAGAAGTTGAATACTGGCTTAAGGAATACAAGCCAGAAATTGTCTGCTTACAAGAAATCAAAAGCATAGACGAAAACTTCCCGCGGGAAGTGTTTGAAGACCTTGGGTACAATGTCGAAACCCACGGTCAAAAAAGCTTCAATGGCGTCGCAATCCTGTCGCTCCTCCCGTTCGAAGAAGTAAATCGTGGTCTACCGGGCGACGACGCTGATGAACAAGCGCGGTTCATCGAAGGTGTCTTTAACGGCGAAAACGGCGCGCCTTTCCGCGTCGCCGGAATCTACCTGCCGAATGGCAACCCAGTCGACACTCCAAAGTTTCCATACAAACTAGGCTGGATGGACCGACTGATTGACTGGACTGCCGAGCGCCTAAAACTGGAAGAGCCGCTAATCGTGGCTGGAGACTACAACATCATTCCGGAGTCGATTGATACGCACTCGCACGATGATTGGTGGGGTGACGCACTTTATCGAGAAGAAAGCCTAGAGCGGTTCCGCGCCCTGCAGGCGCTTGGTATGACCGACGGGTTACGGGCAGCGAATAACGAGCAAGCATATACATTTTGGGACTTTCAGGCTGGCGCATGGCGCCGCAACAATGGCATACGCATTGACCATCTAATGTGTTCAGCACAGGCGACTGATATGCTGGAATCAGTTGAAGTGCACAAAGATATGCGTGGTCGCGAAAAACCGTCAGACCACGTGCCAGTTGTTGGAAACTTTAGCTTTTAAGATTGGGTCGTTAGCCACCGAACCGAGAACCGAGCTGATCTGCAGCGGCAATGGCCTGCTGGCGTTCGTCAGGCGACGCGATTGAAATTGCGCGTTCGTGAAGCTCTAAAATCCAATGCTCGTCCTCGGTGCCACCCGCGTTGCGATTAGCCAACGTTAGCCACATCAAGCCCTCAATCGGATCAGCATCAATGCCTTCGCCGTTGAACATCAAGTCGCCAAGCGTTGCTTGCGCGGCTGGATGGCCTTTGCGCGAAGCAAGCGCTAGCCAACGTGCACTTTGCTTTGGCGAATATCCGAACTCACCATCATCAAGGTAAAGTTGCCCGACTTTGTATTGCGCGTCTGCATCTCCAAAATAGGAAGCTGCGTGCAGCCAAAGTTTGCGCGAAAGGTTATCGTCGGCTTTTACGCCGGCATCAGGAACGCCTTCCCGATAATACTCGCCAACTTTCAGGAAGCTTTGCGCGACAATGTCCGCGCCAACAGATTTTGGCGGTGTATCCGCGTGACCGTCAGCCAGTTCGCGGAAGTAAAGGAACGCTTTGGTTTTGTCCTGTTGGACGCCCTCGCCGTTCTCATACATGACACCCAAGCGCCACAAAGCGATGGGCTGTCCGGCGTCAGCGGCCTCTTCCAAGGCCGCCAACAAATTCTCATTCGACACTTCAGTCTCACCGCCACCAAACAGCGAATTTAGATCGAGCTGGTCCTGCGTTTGGGCCGTGTTTACGGCACCAAACGTTAGAGCAACCGCGCTCGCTATGGCGACGATAATGGACTTAGATGTCGGCATAACACTCCTTTTCGCCCTTTGCGCCCGGATGGGTGAGCGCGCCGTAGCGAGCTGGACCTACGCCTTGAGCGTATTTCCAGATTACACCAGAACCGAAGCTTGATTCACGAGGCGCCCAGTCGGCTTTACGTGCTTCAAGTTCGTCGTCTGAAAGATCAACTGAAATGTCACCGGTGTTTGCATTGATGGTGATCATGTCGCCATCTTTAAGCAAGCCGATTGGCCCACCAACCGCTGCTTCAGGACCGACGTGACCAATACAGAAGCCACGGGTAGCACCTGAGAAACGGCCATCTGTGATCAAGGCAACTTTGTCGCCCATGCCTTGGCCGTAAAGCGCAGCTGTTGTCGCCAACATTTCACGCATACCCGGGCCGCCAATTGGGCCTTCGTAGCGGATTACAAGCACTTCGCCTTCTTTGTAATCACGGTTCGAAACTGCTTTGAAGCATTCTTCTTCGCTGTCGAAACAACGTGCAGGACCTGTGAACTCAAGATCGGTCATGCCAGCAACTTTCACAATCGCACCGTCTGGTGCCAAGTTGCCTTTCAAGCCAACAACACCACCAGTTGGGGTGATTGGATTGTTCGCAGGACGAACAACATCTTGGCTTTCATTCCATTTAACTTTTTCAAGGTTCTCAGCCATCGTACGGCCAGTAACGGTCATGCAATCGCCGTGCATATAGCCGTTTTCAAGCAGTGTTTTCATCAGCTGCGGAATACCGCCTGCTTCAAACATGTCTTTTGCGACATATCTGCCACCTGGCTTCAAATCAGCGATGTAAGGCGTTTTCTTGAAGATTTCAGCAACGTCGAACAAATCGAACTCGATGCCGGCTTCGTTTGCAATCGCTGGCAAGTGAAGTGCAGCGTTGGTGGAGCCACCAGAAGCAGCAACTACAGTCGCCGCATTCTCGAGTGCCTTACGAGTGACAATATCGCGCGGGCGGATATTGTTTTTCAGCAATTCCATAACTTGCTCACCGGCAGTCATGCAGAATTGGTCA
>CAJXLH010000034.1 GCA_913055925.1 uncultured Maritalea sp.
GTAGCTTGTCTTCATCGTCTTTATTGATGAAGTCGTTCACGTTGCGACGGATGACGCGCAGGCCATAGATGATAATGGCAAGTACAGCGATCAGTACGATGATGCGTAACAACATTTGCGCGCCTCCCCCTTAGTTCAACTATAGCCCGTAACGAGACCAAAGCGACTTGGCTTCAACCGACGAAATCAAATCGTCTGCCAATCCTTGATCCGACACGCCAAGCTGTGCAAAAGGTAGCCGTGGCATGGCAAAGAATGACCGCTTTGGCTCGATTTTCTCAAGCTTGACCTTCGGGCCATACCGTTCTTTGAGGTAGCTCGACAAATCACCCAGCTGATCAACAAGGCCCACTTCAATGCCTGTTTTTGCCGTCCAGAACTCGCCGGTGAACAAATCTTGGTCGTCCGCCAATTTGTCGCCTCGACGCGACTTTACATAGTCAATAAAGACTTCATGGATGTCGAGCTGAAGCTTCTTCAACCGTTCAACATCAGCCTTCTTTTCAGGCAGAAATGGATCAAGGGTCGACTTGTTTTTGCCCGCAGTGTGCAAGCGACGTGTCACGCCGAGCTTTTCAATAGCACCTTCAAGCCCAAAACCAGCAAAGATCACACCAATGGAGCCAACGATTGAACTCGGATCTGCAATGATCTGGTCACCAGCGGTTGCAATAAAGTAACCGCCAGAAGCCGCGACATCCTCAACAAAGATCAGGACTTCTTTTTCCTTCTCTGCGGCCAGCTCACGAATATACTTTGCCACCAAATGTGACTGCACTGGCGAACCGCCTGGCGAGTTGATCACGATTGCAACAGCAGGCGCGCGCTTAATGTCAAAAGCCCGCTTTAGTAACGGTGCGGCTTGCTGAATATTGATGCGACCTGGTTTTTGCCCCGCCTCAATAGTGCCTGACAGGCGAACAACCGGCACAATAGTTCTGTCGCGTCCGAGCAATCTGGCGTGCCAAGGAGCCGGAGCGGATTGATGCGCAGCGTAATCGTTCATTCTCAGTAAAACCCTTTATTCGCGTTTTTGGTTCGCTTATCTCAGCCCCACATGTAGGCACATTTTTCTGAACTACCAGTGTAGGCGTGATTTGCCTTGCAATATTTGTTCAACGCGGGAGGTAAACTCTCGACCCTCATCACCGTGCAGATGCAGCGGCGAGAGCAACGTTGTAGGTGCGCGCGAACCCTTACGCCCTCGCAGCAGCACACGGCTAGCCGCCTGCCCGGGGCGCGAAACGATTGGCAAAATGGTAATGTCGCCCATCCGTTTGTCATAAGCGCGCAGCAGATCATTGATCGCCTCAGCGCGATGGATAAAGATAATCTCGGCGGTGGCTGAAGCCGCACTCACGGCGGCTTTAACCCATTTGTCTAAGCAATCCTTGGCGTGCGCATGTGCCTGCGCACCATATTGGTCTTGCGGCAATGATACCGATTTGTCGTCAAAATATGGCGGGTTGGCGATCACACAGTCGAAATAGTCAGGCTTCATACCCGCTTCATCACGCTCAGGGCCACTTGCCATAATATCGATTTTGAAAATGTTGGCCCTATCGATCAACCCGTTTGAGGTCGCGTTTTGCGTGCAGAGCGCAATGGCTTCATCTGATATTTCGGCCAAACTAGCCTTTATGCTCTTTAAATAGGTAAGCGCTGTCAGTGCGGCGACACCGACACCAGCGCCGAGTTCCAACAGGTTTTTTGTGTCCGCGTTTACCGAAGCGCCCAAAAGCACACTATCCACACCTGCACGAAAGCCATTTTTGGGTTGCAAAATCTGCAATTCGCCGCCCAAAAAAGCGTCTTGTGTGACACTATGTGGTTTTACATTCGTCATTGTCTGGTTTACGGACATGTCGATTGATCTCGGCCGTTGACCCATAGTTGAAGAAACATTTCTCCTTTTAGGGATAACGCCATTGTGAGAATGCAACAAGTTCAATTGCCAACCGCGCCAACAAAGCGTAAGGAATGGCGAACCGAGTTTTTGGGGCAAAACGTAAGGTAAGGCGCGTTCATGGCAACCTCTAAAGCAAAATCGATTGACCGAAATACGCAACCGGTTATCGACCAGCTTATCGCGCACACCGCGTCCGATATGGAAGCCGTAAACGAGCTTTTGTTGTCGCGCGTTGGTTCGCATGTGGAAATGGTGCCCGAAATTGCCAATCACCTGATCAATGCGGGCGGTAAACGGCTACGTCCAATGTTGACCGTCGCTGCAGCGCGGATGTTTGATCCTGAAGACAAGCAACATGTTTCTTATGCAGCTGCGGTTGAGTTTATGCACACTGCAACTTTGCTGCATGATGATGTCGTAGATGAAAGCGACAAGCGTCGCGGACTGCCGGCGCCTCGCAAGATTTGGGGCAACGCCGCCAGCGTTCTTGTTGGCGACTTCTTGCTTGGCCAAGCCTTTATGATGATGGTGGAGGCCGGCAATTTGGAAGCACTTGGCGTTCTTTCAAAATCTGCGGCGATCATTGCTGAAGGTGAAGTATTCCAGCTTGCAAAATCGAATGATCTTACCACCAATGTCGACGAATATTTCGCGGTCATCAAAGCAAAAACGGCAGCACTTTTTGAAGCGGCAACAGAAGTAGGCGCGATGGCAGGCGGTGCGGATGAAACCGCGCGCGAAGCGCTCAAGCAGTATGGTGCTGAACTGGGTATCGCATTCCAATTGGTCGATGACGTGCTTGATTATGGCGGCGTGTCTGGAACAATTGGCAAGAATGTCGGTGATGATCTTCGCGAAGGCAAAATGACATTGCCGGTGCTACATGCATTGCAACACGCCACTGATGTTGATGCGCAGTTTATACGGAAAAACCTTGGCGATCCGGAAGCGGACCAAGCGACCATTGACCGTGTGATTGGCATTATGAAGTCCAGCGGTGCACTTCAAATCACGCTTGATCGCGCATATGAGCACGCTAATCTGGCCAAAAAAGCAATCGCGCCATATCTGGAAAGAGATGGCGCGCAGCTGCTATCAGAAATTGCAGATTTCTGTGTGGAACGCGCGTCTTAAACGGCCTGTTCTAGTTCCGCGCCGTTCACAAGTTCGCGCCAACGTCCTTTTTTGAATTGGCGTAAGACTTTGAAAGCTTGCGTGTCGTCGTTCAATTCGGCTTCTAGCTTGTCGAAATAGTCAACATAGCCTTCAATGCCACCGTTTTTGCCGTCAGCATCGACATAAGCCATCGCCCAATCTGAGAATTGGGTATCGGCAATGCCGCAACGCAGCAACAGCTTAACATTGGTGTGGCGTGGATCAGTTTTGACTTTCAGATAAATCGCCTCAACAGCGATACGCGGTCCTTCGAGTACCTGCAAAAAGCAATTGTCGTGATAAACCAGCAGGCCGCCGACATGTACGCTTGCATTGTTCTTGCGGGCAATCGCCAACAGGTTACGGACTTCTTCTTGCGACATTTCGCGGGTGGCAGCACTTGCGTAAATAATCTGGAACGGCTGCAACATGTTGTCATTCGTCAACATTATTTTCCCCAATTCTCAAATAACCGATAGCTGAAATATCGCACACGGATTTTGAGAATTGGTCGCAAAACTAGATAAAACTTTATCTATTGCCAGTGAACCTAAGTTTTTGCTGTTCTAACCGTTGTCGCCGTTCGCAGCCACTTCAATAAGACCATCGGAAATCTTGGCGTTGATTTCTTCCAACAGTTCTTCGTCCGGATCCATTTCTTTGGCCTTTGACCATTGGAAACCCGCTTCGCGTTTACGACCGACCTTCCAATAGGCATCGCCAAGATGGTCGTTGATGGTTGGATCGCTTGGCTCCAAACGCGTCGCCCGCTCGAGGGTTTCGACGGCGTCATCAAAACGCTCAAGGCGATAGTATGCCCAACCTAGGCTATCTACAATTGCACCGTCATTTGGGCGCAACGACACTGCCGTTTCAATCATCCCAAGCGCCTCTTCCAAATTGACGCCTTGGTCGACCCACGAGTAACCGAGATAATTCAACACCTGCGGCTGCTCAGGGAAAAGCTTAAGCGCTTGTTTGAAGTCCGCCTCGGCTTGCGGCCAAGCACCTTGGCGCTCATAGGCAATGCCACGAATGAAGAATAAGTGCCAATCAACCGGCCGCTTGCCTTGGGTTATATCCAGCGCTTTAGTGTAAGCAGCACTTGCCTCCTCGTAACGCTCCTCAGTGCGTAGCGTGTCCCCCAAAGCGATGATTGCTGAGATATTGTCCGGATATTGCGCAACGATATTGTTGAGCTTTTTGATCGCTTCGTCTGCGCGTTCCAGCTCTCGCAAATTTTCAGAAATGCGGATCAGCGAAGCTTCATAATAGTGCGATTTGCGGTCAATCGCTTGGTAGATATCATTCGCTTCTTCATAGCGCTCGGCCTGTTCCAAGAGCTCTGCCAAAGAAAAAGCGATAAGCTCCGATTTAGGATCGGCATAAGCAGCAAGGCGCATCATAACCAAAGAAAAATCGGACGTTTCTTCGTTTGACAGTGCCGCAGATAGACCACGCAGCAGTTCCGCCGCGCCCTCTTGGACATTGTCCGCCAGTTTTCCTGGACGTTTCTTTTGCGCAATCGTCTCAGCCACATTTTCAATGTTGATATGCGTCAGACCACGATTGAAGAAGTTATCGAGCACATCCTGTGCAGCATCAAATTCGCCAATGTTCGCCAAAAAGCGCGAATAGGCCTCAACGATAGAGACCACATAAGGGTCAGACTTTTGCGCTTCGGCATAAAGTTCGCGTGCTTGGTTTCTGTCGCCGCCCACGTCAGCCATCAAGGCGCGTTGGAAAACCAAGAAGTTTTGGAAACCCGGCTGATCAATCGAATTGACCAATGCATAAGCCGCTTCATCATCGCCAGCGCCGATTTTTGACCAGCCCAAAACAACGTTAGAAAGAATGCCAAAAAGCGAATTTTTGGAGCTACCGGCCAAAGCGCTTTCCACTGAACGGTAGCGGCGTTCTTTCAACGCCACAACACCTTGAACAAGGGCGGCAAGTTCGTTTTGCGGTTCAAGTTCGATCAGGCGTTTTGCAAGCGATTCCGCTTCTTCGATTTGCCCAGAAGCCATCAAAGACATAAAGGCGCGATCAAGAAGGACAATATTGTCCCAGTCTTCGCCCAACGCATCCATGAAAAAACTCGCTGCCTTTTCAGTGCGTCGATCAACCAATGCCCCGCGTCCGGCAAGGAAACTGCCAGAAGCAGAAGGGTACATCATGTGAAATTGGTCCGCATTATTGAGTTCTTGCGCTTGACCTGCATTCGCCATTAACGCGATGGCCAAACCAGTGCCAAAGAACTTCGAAATCATCTTTTTGCGGTTACTCACGATATGCCTACTTTTCCATTTGAATCGGGGCGAATATTTGATGACTGAGATTGGCCATTTTATGGCACTTTCGCAACCTTGGTTTCGCAAATGATTTCACTTCTCTGTGTTTTATGCCGCTAGAGGCGCTGACAAGCCGCAATTGGGCGTGATAGTGTTGGCCCCATGCATGCAACTGGCGATGAAATTGCGAATATGCGCGCGGCGCTTGAATGGTATCGCGACATGGGTGTTGATATCGCCCTTGGCGACGAGCCCGTTGATCGGTTCGCCGCGCCTAAAGCTGCTGTTCCGCCCGCAGCAATTGCGACACCGCAAGCCGCTACTCCGCAAGCGCCTGCCGTCACCCAGTCGCACCATCAGCCCGAAACGCACAATGTTGAAGATGCCAAAAAGCTGGCAGCTGCCGCAAAGACCCTTGAAGAGTTGCGCAGCTTGATGGAAACATTTGAGGGTTGCCCGCTAAAATTCCGCGCCACCAACATGGTGTTCGCTGATGGCAACCCGCAAGCAGAGTTGATGTTTGTAGGCGAAGCACCCGGACGCGAAGAGGATATGCAAGGCGTGCCGTTTGTTGGTCGTTCCGGACAATTGCTCGACCGCATCCTTGCCTCAATTCAGTTGGACCGCGAAAAGGTTTTTATTGCTAACACATTGCCTTGGCGCCCGCCGGGCAATCGCAACCCAACCCCCGCGGAAACCGGCGTTTGCTTGCCGTTTTTGGAACGCCAGATTGAATTGGTGTCGCCCAAAATCATCGTCACCCTTGGCGGTGCAGCGGCCAAGACATTGTTCAACACGGATCAAGGCATTTTGCGCCTGCGCGGCAAGTGGCGCGAACTGGAAATAGGCGGACATAAGTGCGAGGCTATTGCCACATTGCATCCCGCATATCTGCTGCGTCAGCCCGCCCAAAAATCACTTGTTTGGCGCGACATGTTGGCGTTGAAAGCCAAGCTTTCTGTCGCCAACTAAGGCTTAAAAGTCAGCTTTACCGGCACCGCGCCATATATAAGTTTGTCGACTGCTTTGCCGCTTACAAAAATCTTCATCAGCATTTTCAGGAAGCCATTCGAGATAAACTTGATCAACCATCCAAATTTGCTGGCCATGGCAAATTGCGACGGTGCAGTATTTTGCTGTTTCTGCGCGGGTTCGATTTCTTTGCGCCGCTCCGCTTCAAATTGTTTTGCGGCATGATCAAAAGCATCGGTATTTGCGGCAGCATCTTGCAATGCAGGACCGAACAGGTTGGCCGCCACAATGGCGTCGCGTAGCGCCAGATTTATGCCTTGCGCACCGACCGGCGACATGGGATGCGCCGCATCGCCCATAAAGCAAATGCCCGGCTTGGACCAATTCGACAACGAACCGCTGATCACGTCCAGCAAAATTGGTTTGTCGAGTTTATCCGGGTTCGCCAAGATGTACTCTGCAAACTGACACGGAAGGCCCGCCGCGAGCTTTTCTTGCCATGGCTCATCATCATTTCGAAATGACTTATAGCTGCCCTTTGGGATCACGACACCGAGTTGAATTTTCCCCTCGGCACTTGGCAGACCAATGCCAAAACGCTCGGCTTGCAAGAAACTAAACACTTCACCTTCAGTTACAAAATCTGGCTTTTTCAGCTTTGTCCAAACAATGTCATAGCTTTGGTTTTCGCCGACCCAATCAAGCCCCAACTTGCGACGGAGTATCGAGTTTCGCCCTTCGGCCGAAATCACATAATCCGCGTTCAGCTCCTTCTTTTGCCCTTCGTGATCCAAAACAACGCCGTTTACGCGACCATTGTCATAAGCCAAGTCCAAAACCCGTGCGCCATCCAGATAGGTGAAACAATCAAACTGCTTCGCTTTTTCGATCAGCATTTCAAGAACAGGCCCTTGGGGCATCAGCCGCTGCATCGCTGCTGCCGGCAAAATTTCGGCCATGGGCAAAGAAAGCACATCTTGATCGCCGATGAAGAAACGCGCTGATTTCACTTCGCTGGCGGGAAGTTTCGAAAGCGCATCAAGCAATCCAGCTTGGCGAAAAACCTCTACACCTGACGGACTTAATCCCTCACCTCTAAACTCGCGAGATAAGTCTTTGTGACGTTCGATCAATGTCGTCTTCACGCCCATTCGCGCCATGAGAAAACTCAGCATGGCCCCTGCCGGACCGCCACCAACAATAATGAGATGTTTTGAGGTTTCAGCCATTTTTCGTGTCCTTGTTCGGGGCAAATTCTAATGTGGGAAGGCTTTGAATTTCCTGGCCAAATCGGTGGTAGTCGCCAAGCAATTGCTGAACCAATTCCACTACTTGATCGCAGAAATTTTGGTCCCAATCCCCATTGAGTTTCGCCAACCTTTTGTAATGCTCAGGGAGCAGTCTTTGAAAATTCGCACGCCCTTCCACTGACATCGCAATGTTTTTCGCGCGCTTGTCCTTTTTGGATGGCGAGATGGCAATCCAGCCGTCGCGCTCAAGCACCTTTAAGATGTCTGTCATTGTGGGCTTACTGACCCCAAACATTTGCGCCAAAGCGACGGCGGTGCTTGGCACATTTTCCAATTGAGAAAGCGCAAGCAGCACAGAAAACCGTGTTTGCGACAACCCCAACGCCGCAAAATGCCGCTCAAGGATCGCACTGATTTGCAGCCCAAGCGCAGAGAGGCCGAAGGCCGCCTTTAACGCGCCGGGATGTTTTATCAGACCTGCGTCCGACAATCGCAACGCCAATTGATCAAGCTCTTCGCCAAACGGTGATTGTTCATTGTCATTAGTCATAAGATGACCTCTTTAATATTTTAGTTAGGTACCTAACTTTTTTGTTGTGGTCAAGTTTGACGGTTGCGAAGTTGATGATTGACAATTTGTTCTCATTTTGTTCTATTCTTGATAGTGATTTGTTAACTTTTGAATGAGGGTGCGCCGTGCCAATTCACGCCAATGTACCACCACCGCCGGAAAGCTTTGCCCGCATTGCAAAAAGTGCGGATGCAGATGTGGTGAAGCACACTTTGGTCTCCCCGCTCCGCAATCGCGGACGTGGCGCGCAAAGCAACCTCTCTGGGCGGTTTGAGGTTTTTGATCGCGAAGATTTTGATGACGGCTGGGAATCGCTTGAAGGTTTGCCTGTGTTTAAAACAACGGTCCGCGACGAACGGGCAAAGTCGATCATTACCAAGAATGAATCACCCGACCTCAACTTTGATCGTTCGATTAACCCCTATCGCGGTTGTGAGCATGGTTGCTCCTATTGTTTTGCGCGCCCAACGCACGCTTATCTGGGTCACTCGGCAGGGATTGATTTTGAGCGCGAGCTTTATGCAAAGGTCAACGCAGCTGAAAAACTGCGCGAAGAATTAAGCCGCAAGAAATATGTCGCAAAGCCAATTGCCATCGGCACAAATACTGATCCTTATCAGCCGATTGAGCGCGAACGTAAAATCATGCGTCAGGTATTGGAGGTGCTTTTGGAGTTTAAGCACCCCGTCACCATTGTCACAAAATCGGCGTTGGTGGTGCGCGATCTGGATATTCTTACCGAAATGGCGAAGCTGAAACTTGTAAATGTGGCGATGTCGATTACAACGCTTGATCGCAAGCTAGCGCGTCAGTTGGAACCGCGCGCTTCAACACCATCTAAACGTCTTGAAGCTGTTGAATTGTTGAGCGCGGCGGGCATACCAACAATGGTTATGGCCGCACCAATGATCCCTGCGATCAATGATAGTGAACTCGAAAAAATCATCGACGCTGCCGCCGCCCAGGGCGCAACCGCTGCAGGCATGATCATGCTGCGTTTACCAGGTGAAGTACGTAATGTGTTTCGCGAATGGTTGCTACGCCATTATCCCGACAAGTTGCGCCATGTGCTCAATCTAGTGCGCGACGTCAGAAGTGGTCGCGACAATGATCCGCGTTTTGGGTCACGAATGACAGGTGAAGGCCCATATGCCTACCAAATGCAAAGACGCTTTGAACTTGCGCTTAACCGCACAGGCTTGAAAAAGCGCCTACCACATTTGCGTTCCGACCACTTTTGCGCCCCAGAAGCACCAGAGGACCAGCTGAGCTTGTTTTGATCGCATATTCGCAGAAATTATCCTGCACACCGTTGATAGTTTTGACGAATGTTAGCGTAAAATAGGGCATTTCTGCAGCACTTGGCTAAGAAGCCGTTTTAAATCGATGATCGCCCATGCCAGTCTGCATCCATGAGCAAAAGTGATTCACAAGCAAATTTATTCGGTGCTGAACCTGATTTCTCAATTGAAGGTCAATATCACGCCAAAGGCTTGATTGTTTGTGGTGTCGACGAAGCAGGTCGCGGCCCTTTGGCCGGGCCAGTAGTCACAGCCGCCGTCATTCTTGACCGCAATAACATTCCTGAGGGTTTAAACGACAGCAAAAAATTGACGGCAAAAAAGCGCGATGCGTTGTATTGCGAAATAATGGCGACCGCACATGTGGGCATTTGCTCAGCGCCGCCAAGGACCATTTTTGAACGCAACATACGCGGCGCAACGCTCCACGCGATGGCGCAAGCGGTGAAGTCATTATCGATACAACCTGACCTTGCTTTAATCGATGGGCGCGATGTGCCGCCTGCACTTCCCTGTCGTGGTCAGGCTTTGGTGAAAGGTGACAGCCGCTCTCTATCGATCGCTGCTGCATCAATAGTGGCAAAGGTCACCCGTGATCGGATGTGCGACTTACTTGATCAATCAATGCCCGAGTTCGGCATGGGCAAGCACAAGGGTTACGGCACCAAGGCGCACATGGAAGCACTTGAGATGCACGGTGCAACGCCGCATCATCGCACAGATTTCAAACCTATTGCAGAAATTTTGGCACGCAAAAGCTGATTCAAAACAGCACGTTAGTCTTGTTTTCTCGCCCTTAACCTTCGGTTTACCATAAGTTTTAGCGCAGCATTAACCCTAAGAAATTACAAATGGCGGGGTAGTATTGCGTTAGGGTAAATAGAATGTTGCGTAACAAGCATTCGTCGGCGCCAGCTAAGGCGACCACTCGCTCAAAAGGCGAAAAGGGTAATCATTATCTGCCATTGGACACCATTTTGGTGGGCGATTGCATTGAGCAGATGAACGCGTTGCCTGAAGCCTCAGTCGACCTTGTGTTCGCGGATCCTCCTTACTTCTTACAGTTGGAAAAAGGTCTCACCCGCCCGGACCAATCTCATGTGGATGGCGTTCATGACGAGTGGGACAAATTCTCTGACTTTGCGCATTACGATAAGTTTTCTCGCGACTGGATGGCCGCCGCAAAGCGGATCTTAAAGCCCAATGGCGCGATTTGGGTAATCGGTTCTTACCACAACATTTTCCGCTGTGGTGCGGTGCTTCAGGACCTTGGGTTCTGGATGCTGAACGATGTGATTTGGCGTAAATCGAACCCGATGCCAAACTTCCGTGGCACCCGTTTTACCAATGCACATGAGACGCTGATTTGGGCCTCTCGCGATCAAAATTCGAAGCCGACATTTAACTATGACGCGCTGAAGCAAGCCAATGATGATACGCAGATGCGCTCTGATTGGTTATTCCCAATATGCACAGGTGCCGAGCGCCTGAAGGACGATAACGACGACAAAGTTCACCCAACGCAAAAGCCGGAAAGCCTTTTGTACCGGGTACTTATGGCCACAACCAAGCCGGGCGATGTTGTGCTTGATCCGTTCTTTGGCACCGGCACCACGGGCGCGGTCGCGAAAAAGCTTGGCCGTCACTTTATCGGCTGTGAGCGCGAAGAAACCTACATCAATGCCGCGTTAAAACGCATCGCGTCGATCAAGCCGCTTGAGAACATCGTTCTTGAAACGGTGAAGGGGAAACGCGCCGAGAAACGTGTCGCCTTTGGTTCACTCATTGAACAGGGACTGATTATGCCGGGCGCGAAGCTGGTGGATGCCAAGCAAAAGCATGAAGCGATTGTGCGTGCAGACGGTTCTTTGATCAGTGGCAAGCACGAAGGTTCCATCCATAAAGTTGGCGCGCTGGTTCAAGACGCAGCTGCTTGTAATGGTTGGACTTATTGGCATCTCAAAGAGGGCAAGAACCTCACCTGCATTGACGAATATCGCACGCAAATCCGCGAGCAAATGAAGAAATTATCAGCCTGACCTCCAGTATTGCATACAGGCGAACCTAAGAGCCGCTGATCTCGCCGATCAGCGGTCTTTTTTTGCCCGAACAAAATCCGCGCACGTTTTTAAAAAACTCAATGAAATCAGCATTCGTGTTTGCGCACGTTCCGATTGTGCGCGGATTTAGAGTTTGATGTCTTTTTCGAGTGCCGCAGCGAGCACTTTTTTAAACACGGTCGGTAGCGCTTCACCGTTCAAATTTGATTTGTGACACCACCAGCCATTTTCTGTCGGTGGCATATCGCTGCATAATTTCCAAACGGTCAGTGTCAGTGCGAAATGGGTGAACACATGCTCGATGTCACCGCACCGCATCCATTGATCCGACAAGACAGGGAACTGGACCGACCGTTCGGTCTCTCCACCTAACTCAACACCGCTGGTTGTGGTTGGGTTTTGATTGCCGTCTAGCTTCACCCACTCGGTGCCGGGTACTTCGGTCATGGCGGCGAGCAAGCCTTTTTCGGGGCGTTGCTGTAGCCAGATTTCTCCATTTGCGTTTTCAACAACGAAGGCGTGGCCGGCTCGGCGTGGTTTTTGCTTTTTCGCTGGTGCAATGGGAAAGATGGTCGGTTCAGCGGTTTTGGTTCCAGCGCAGCCAGCTTGGATTGGGCAGATCAAGCAGTTGGCGCGTTTTGGTGCGCAGATAGTAGCGCCGAGGTCCATAAGGCTTTGGGCGAAATCCCCTGCCCGCTGGGGCACCGCCGCTTGCACAAAATCGCGGATGGCCGGTTTAACGTCGCGCACCGCATGAGGCAGCGCGGTGTAGCGTGCGACAACGCGATCCACGTTGCCGTCGATCACCGCGACTTGCTCGTCAAAACAAATGGCGGCGATGGCGGCGCTTGTGTAAGGGCCGATGCCGGGCAGCTCTTGCAGTTCGGCTGCCGATTGCGGAAATATGCCTGCATGCTCCTCAACAACCTTGGTGGCGCAGGCATGGAGATTGCGGGCGCGGGCATAGTAACCAAGGCCCGCCCATTCTTTCAGCACGTCGTCACGGTCGGCGGCGGCAAGATCGAAAACGGTTAGCCAACGCGATGTGAACGCTGCGAAATATTTCCCCACCGTTGGCACGGTGGTTTGCTGTAGCATAATTTCTGACAGCCAAACGAAATATGGGTTGGGCGCAGTGCCGTTTGCGCGGTCATGCGGGCCGATGCGCCACGGCAAGTGCCGCGCATTTTGATCGTACCAATTCAGCATCGCCGCCGCGTCAATTTTGGGCTGGGTGCGTTTAAAGCTGAAAGGCTGTTTAATTTCTGGCATGATGCGGTTATGGGTGATTTGAGCGCGATTAACAAGTCAACGCGGCGCGCCAAAAAACGGATCAGCATGGCAGAGAAAAAGCAGAGCAAAAAGAGCTTCAAACGGCTTAAACGCACCGCCAGCATTGCGGAGCTGGCCGAACGCGCCATTGAGCCGATGGTACAAAAGCGCGGTTTTGCCAATTCTGAATTGCTGATGCGCTGGTCAACAATTGTCAGCGCGCCGTTTGATAAGGGCGTGGTGCCCGACAAGCTGAATTGGCCGCGCGAAGAAGATGCCTATGCCGGTGCCATTCTCACCGTGCGGGTGGACCCCGTGCACGCCCTCGCCTTCACCCACGAAACCGAAACGATCAAAGCCGCGATAAATCGCTATTTCGGCTTTTATCTCGTGGACAAGATTAAACCGAGCCGTCGCCCATTTGTGCCGAGTTTGGAAGAAGACAACAAACCAACCCAGCGCAAGCTGAGCGACGCCGAAGAGCAAAACCTCGCCTCCCAAGTGGGTGAGATTGAGGACTCAGAGTTGCGTGACGCGCTGCTTAAGCTAGGGCGTGGCTTGAAGGGTCGGGGTTGATATGATCAAAACTCCCTACGAGCAAGGCAAACAACAGGTGCAAAATGCGCCTGAACGAACAGAGTATTATGAGGCACTGCAAGCCCTCGTACCAGTTCTTAGAAACTTACCTTCAAGAATTGTTGCAATTGATGGCAAGTCGGGTGTCGGCAAAACAACTCTAGGTCGGTTCCTTGCTTGGCGTTTCAACGTAACGTTACTCGAAACCGACCTTTTTTTGATTCCAGCAAAAGGCGCTCTCAAGTATTATATGGACGGCATTGATAGAGCTATTCAATCGCGGCTCGATGAACTACCGATCATTGTCGAGGGGGTAGTTTCCCTTAGAATCCTCAAAGAATTGGGACACTCCGTCGACTATCATATCCACGTTGTTTG
This sequence comes from uncultured Maritalea sp., assembly GCA_913055925.1. Taxonomy (GTDB): domain Bacteria; phylum Pseudomonadota; class Alphaproteobacteria; order Rhizobiales; family Devosiaceae; genus Maritalea. Next base: position 13,736 of record CAJXLH010000034.1, read on the forward strand.
CGAGGAAGCTGGTGAAGTTGAAGAGCTCTCAAACGAAATTCGAGCATATGAACGCACATTCGACCCGATGAACAACGCAAACCTAGTGTTAAACCTTCCGGTTGAGGACTAACAGTTGCAAACCCGCTTCGCCATATCCCAACTTCATCACCACCTCACCGACCCAGAGAAGATTGCCCATTCGCTTTTCGTCTCAGAGCTAATGCGCAAGCTCGCCAAACAATTGGGCGAAGAT
>CAJXLH010000035.1 GCA_913055925.1 uncultured Maritalea sp.
ATCCCTTCAAGGGTCTATTTCTTGGCGTATTTTTCATCACCATTGGCGCGGGGATAAGCTTTAGCTACCTTGCCGAAAACTTTGTGATGATCATTTCCCTCACAATCGGCGTTATCGTTCTCAAGTCCGCAATTTTGCTTTTGTTGGCCCATTTCTCTGGCCTCAAGCGCGAAAACAAGCTGCTCTATGGACTAGGCCTCGCGCAAGCGGGCGAGTTCGGGTTTGTGCTGTTGTCATTCGTCGTGGCCAACTCAATTCTCCCGAGCGAACTTGCGCAACCGCTCACTATGGTTGTGGCCCTATCGATGCTGCTAACGCCATTTTTGTTCATCATTTATGATCGGGTGATTGTGCCGTATTTCGCAAAAGGGCAAGAACAAGAAGCTGACAAGATTGAAGAACCGAGCGGCATCATAATCGCCGGTCATGGCCGCGTTGGCGGTATCGTCAATCGCGTATTGCAGGGCGCAGGTTATCGCCCGATTGTGGTTGACTATAGTTCTGAACAGCTCGCGATGTTGCGCGAATTTGGCTTTAAGGTCTATTTTGGTGATGCCACTCGGCCCGACCTTTTGCACGCGGCAGGCATTGCGGAAGCCAAAGTGTTGGTCATCGCTATCGATGACAAACATGCCATTTCAGAGCTGACAAAATATGTGTCGGAGAATTATCCAAACGTTCACATTGTCGCCCGCGCGGTGGACCGCACCCACGTTTATGATCTTTGGGCACATGGCAGCCGTGACATTATTCGCGAGACCTATGACAGCTCATTGCGTACCGCGCGTTCCAGCCTTGAAGCGCTTGGTTACACCCGCGAACATGCGCAGGAAATGGTCGATCATTTTGATGAGCTGGACCGCCGCGCCATGATTGAAGCCGCGGGCAGCTGGAAAGTGAATGTACCAGCCATTGAAAATGAAGAGTTTATGGCCACTGTTCGTGAGCGGATTGAGGAATGGGAAAAAGAACTGGCAGAAAAACTGCAAGCCTTTAAACCTCAACCCAAAGATGGCGACTAATCAATTGGCTTTAGCGGCGCTAGGCTCACCGTAACAAGGTGACCCTGCGCCGTCTCATCGGCATCCAAACCGCTTGAAAAATCATCTATCAATTGGTTCATGCGCGCCACCAACTCCTGGCGCTGCTTTTCATTAAGCGGCACGGTGATTTGCAACGACACCAGATTTTCCTCGCCCGCCTTGCGTTTCACCCAGCCTTTTTGAAACGCGTCTGTTATTGCTTGCCCGGCGCGCCGATGTTGCGCACGTGAATTGTCCGCAAGCGCGGTCAAATAGTCGGGATCACTATTGCTTTGATCCGCCTCCAACAAATGCGCGACAGGTCGATAAATCTTTTCGGTCCGCGCGCCCGATCGACGCTCCCCCGCTTCCAAGATCAACCCGACGGCCAACAATTTGTCGATATGGTGATAAAGGCTGTGCGGCGTTTTTTGGATCACCTCCGCAATTTGAGCAATCGATCCCTCACCGATGGTCAAAAGCCCTATGAACGCGTCATGGGTGGCACTGGCTGCCAGCGCACGAATTTGCTCAGCACTTTGTAAAACATAAATTTCATCGGGGTCTTGAAGGTCATCATTCTGCATATTAAATAAGTACAAGAATTTTTAATATAGGAAAAGGCCAGATGGCATGTTGCCCACTATTTTCAAACAAAATTGCAAGAAACTCATTGCACTTCTTTTCATCAGCGGAGCTGGGCTTATGACCGGAAGCGTTCATGCAAATGAAAACGCCACGGTGCAGCAAACGCTAGAAACCGGGCTTGAGAGTGCACTGGATAAAGCCGCGCAATTTGGCAATGCGGGTATTGTTTTGCACAAAGGCAACATCATCGCGCAAACCCAAAAAGGTGTTTTGTTCAAAGGCTCAAACGAGCCCACATCGCCAACCAACAAGTGGCACATTGGCTCAATCACCAAGCCAATGACCGCCACCATGATCGGGCGTCTCGCCGCAAAAGGCACCTTGGATTTGCAAGTGACGATTGCCGAGCTTTTGCCGAACGAGCTGACCAAAATCGATCCGAGCTGGCACAGCGTCAAACTGATTGATCTCCTGCAACATGTGTCCGGCGCGCCCGCCAACTTTGATATCGACGAAATGAACGAGCGCAGTTTTGTCGATCAAGCTGCCTTATCAACTGCGCGCCACGACGCCGTGATGGGCGTACTTGCCAAACCCTTGGCCAACAATCCGCGCGAAAAATTCGAATATTCCAACATCGGCTACACCATTGCCGGTACCATCGCTGCCAAAATTACAGGTGTGCCCTACGAAGAGCTGATGCGCCAAGAGTTACTAGACCCACTTGGTATGACAAGCGCCGGTTTCGGCGCGCCTGCGCTCGGCAATCCACAGGGGCATGAAACAAAGCTCTTCTTGTTCACCAACCCCGTTTCGCCTGAAGGCGAAGTATCGGATAATTCGCCCATCATCGCGCCAGCTGGCACATTGCACATGACGATTGAGGACCTGGCCAAATTTGGTCAAATGCATTTAGAAGCGGCAAATGGCTCAAGTGACTTTTTGCCAACATCGATCACCCAGCAACTGCACACACCATCGACAACTGCTGAAGGCAAAGAAAACTACGCCGCAGGTTGGGCGCGGTTCCCGCTTCCTTCAACCGGCGATGAACTGCACTTGTTTCACAACGGTTCAAACACACTTTGGTACGCGTTGCTGCTGGTATCACCAGAAACGGAAACCGTGATCGCATTGACCACCAATGTCGGCACGATCATGCGCTCAGAAGGCGAATTTATAAAGTTGGCCGACGAAATTCTGTCAGAAATAAAAAAGGCGGAGCAATAAGCTCCGCCCAATTTCATTTAGCAGATGTGGGGCGAGATCAAAACTCAGTCCACTCTTCATCAACCGCCGCATTGCCGTGCGAAACATAAGCTTTCTTCGCTGTCGCAATCGCTTCTTGTTTCGGTTCATGCGCAACAGGCGCAGCCGCTGGTTTGGCTGATGATCGCACCGACTTGCCGTCAAGCTTGAACTCCTCAACAATCCGATCAAGATCCACCGCTTGCGCTTCGGTCTGCTCAATTGCTGCGTTAGTTTCTTCCACCAATGCCGCATTGTGCTGGGTCATCTCATCCATCTGACGAACGGCTGAACCAACTTCATCAATCGCTGAAGCTTGTTCCGAAGACGCTTTGGCGATCGCTGTCATCAAGTCAGCATTTTCGCGCACGGCTTCCAGCATCTCACTCAGCTTTTCAGATGCACTGGACACAAGCTTTGTGCCATCAGCAACTTCATCAGCACTTTGTTCGATCAGAGTTTTCACTTCCGCAGAAGCTTCCGCTGCCGATTGCGCCAAACGCCGCACTTCTACCGCCACAACCGCAAAGCCTTTACCCGCTTCGCCTGCACGAGCCGCTTCCACGGAAGCGTTCAATGCCAGCAAGTTGGTTTGGAAAGCAATGTCATCAATCATACCAATGATGTTGGAAATCTTTGATGATGAATTGGTGATCCGCTCCATCGCATTGGTCGCGCTGCTCATCGCATCACCACCAGCAGACGCGAGGTCCGAAGCCCGGTTGGTTTTGTCCGTCGCGGTTTGAGCCATCTTCGCATTTTCAGAAACAGTGCCGGACAATTGCTCCATCGCCGCTGATGTTTCTTCAATGGTTGCCGCCTGACGGGTGGTCCGTTCACTTAGATCGTTCGCACCAGTCAAAATTTCGCTAGTTGCTGCTTTCAAGCTCGTCGACGTTTCACGCAGACGACCAACGATCTCTGTCAAACGATCCGCCACCGCGTTCGTGTCATTTTTCAACTTCGCGAAGGATCCGTGATATTCGCCATGCACACGATGGGTTAGATCAGTCTGCGCCAAGGCGGCCAGCACTTCGCCCGTTTCGGCCAACCCGCGGTCCACTGTCTCCACCAACGCGTTCACGCTTTTCCCAAGCGCGTTTAGCTCAGGATCCGGAAACTCCACATCAACACGATTGGTAAAATCACCCTTGGTTGCCGCATCAACCACTTCGCCAAACGAGCGCTGAAGCTGTTGCATCATTTGCGCGCGTTCTGACTTGGTTTGCTCTTGCCGACGAACTTCTTCCTCGCCCAACTGAACAACCTTCAAGCCATTTTCACGGAACACTTCCACAGCCCGTGCCATCTCGCCAATTTCGTCCTGACGATCTGCGCCGACAACCTCAACATCATGCTCACCAGATGCAAGTTTACGCATAATTTTTGTCGAAACGCGCAACGGCTGTCCCACCAATTTTTGGAAGGTTGCAAAAATCACGAGCAAGGTCACCGCCATCGCAATGATAGTTGCAATCATGCTGGTCAGGCGCGATTGCGCCAATTCAGCATAGGCAACAGATCGGTCAATGGAGGTACCAACAAACCAGTTTACACTTGGCATGTCGGGGATGGCCGCAAAGCTCACCAAACGATCAACGCCCGCCTCTCGAACATCTTGCACATCAATTGCAAGTTGCGGTGTTTCACCCTCAAAAGCTTCACTCAAGTTCTTGCCCACAAGTTCCGCATTCTGGTGGGCCAAAATGGTGCCGTCGTCACTGGCCAAGAACATATAGCCACCATCAATTTTGATGTCCGCCAACATGTTGACCAAGGCTGCAATAGAGAAGTCACCGCCAACAACGCCCAGCGTTTTGCTGCCTTCAAATACTGGCGCCGCGATGGACACAATAAGTTCGCCTGATGATGCATCTGCATATGGTTTTGTAAGAACAGTCGCCTTCTTCGCCACCACATCCTGGTACCAAGGTCGCTTACGCGGATCGTACCCTTCCGGCAAATCAAGTTCAGGTACCGCGTGGAACCCGCCATCTGCCTCTGCACCAAAATAGATCGCTTCAAATTGTGACGTGTAAGCATCTTGATCATATAGGCTGGTGATCGGCGTACCCTCAGCCACAGTGCGAACATTTTGCGCCGCATTTTCGATCAAAAACTGTCGACCCGAAAACCAGTTCGCCACACTGCGCGCCATGCTGTTACCAGCATTTGCGGTGTTTTGCGCAATGTTTGCGTTCATGGACGCGCTGCGCGTTCTGTCGCTGTAAATGGCAAAAGCCACAAACATCACAACAACAATACCAACAGTGGCCAACATCACCTTTGATGCAAGGCCGAGTTTGAGAAATGTTGGCAATTTCTTCTGAGAATTGGCCACAGTAGCACCCACCCAAATTCAACAATTACTAAACTGGTAAAATGCAACATTATGGTTAAGTAAGCATAAACAACTAGGCCAGGTATTACAAATGCAATACCTCAATGAAATCAGTTCGTTAAATGAGAATGCGAGAATATCTTACGCCAGAAAAAACAAAACCTCGGCAGCGATAAGCTAGCCGAGGTTTTTGTTTGGTGCGGGTGGAGGGAATCGAACCCCCACTCCCGAAGGAACGGGATTTTGAATCCCGCGCGTCTACCAGTTCCGCCACACCCGCACTAAGGTGATGGGGGCGGAATATACCCAAAAACACCCCCACGTCAATCACTGATTGACACGAATTTCAAACTGATTACATCTGAGGGCGAAAAGGGCGGCTTGTCCTTGTACGAATTTAAGGATTTAAGCTTTGATCAGACGCCTATATGACTGGGTTCTTGCGCTTGGCGCATCAAAACACGCCCCAAAAGCACTTGGTGTAGTTTCTTTTGCCGAAAGTTCATTTTTCCCCATCCCGCCTGACATCATGCTTATCCCTATGGTGCTGTCAAAGCGCGAGCGCGCCTGGTGGTTCGCCACGCTTTGCACCATTGCGTCCGTGTTGGGTGGCTTGCTCGGCTATTTCATTGGCGCCGCGCTTTTGGAAGCGCTCGCTCGGCCGATCCTTGAATTTTACGGCTATTGGCACAAATTTGAGGACTTCCAAGCCGCATTTAACGAGTGGGGCCTGCTGATCGTTTTTGTTTTTGGTCTCACACCCTTCCCGTACAAGGTCATCACAATTGCATCGGGCGCCACTGGCCTTAATCTGCCCGTATTTATCCTTTCCTCTATCGTCGCGCGCGGGCTTCGATTCTTTATCGTGGCTGGGCTTTTGTATTTCTTTGGCCCACCGATCAAAGACTTTATTGAAAAACGCCTTGGCCTAATGTTCTTTTTGGGCTGCGCGCTACTGGTTGGTGGATTTGTGGCGATCAAATTTGTGCTTTGATCGTAAAGAGTTTGGGGTTCGAAATGACGCATAACGCAAAGGCAATTACAATTGGTGCAACAGCACTCGCTGCAGCGACCATTCTGAGCGCCCTAGGCTTTCAGCATATTGGCGGCTATATCCCTTGCGATCTTTGTTACGAACAGCGCAACCCCTACTATGTCGGCGTACCGCTATTGCTCATCGGCTTGTTTGTATGGAACCGCATAAACGCAAACTACGTCACGATCCTCTTAGCCGGCGCTGCTCTCATCTTTGCCTATGGCACTTGGATGGCGGGCTATCACTCAGGCGTTGAATGGGGTTGGTGGCCAGGCCCCGACACCTGCACCGGCGTTGGCACAGGCATCGCAGATTTCTCTCAGCTTGAAAACATCAACGACACGGTGGTGATTCCATGCGACCGCGCACAAGTTCGCTTCTTTGGCCTCAGCTTTGCTGGCATGAACGCTATAGTATCGTTGGTGATCACCAGCGCTATTCTTTACGCTGGGCACATCAATTTTCATGCCAATAAGAGCGCGTAATCTGCCGCAGTCTTAGGACAGCCTGGTTCAGTAGATCGCGATGATGTTTGTTTCTATTGAGTCGAAAATGTCGTTCCGCGAGAACCAGCGCGCAGCGTACATTTAGTACGTGAGCACTGGAAGCGCAGTGGAACAGTATTTGCAGACCAATAGAAGCAAACAGGACGCGATCTAGGGCTCCAACTCGATATCCCAATAAAGATAATCCATCCAACTCTCATGCAAATGGTTCGGCGGAAAACGACGTCCATTTGCCTGCAAATCAAAGGCGGAGGGCTGATATGGTTTTTGCGCGGGGAACATATCGATGTCGCGCGGCATCTTGTTGGCTTTGCGCAAATTACAAGGCGAACAGGCCGCTACCACATTGTCCCATGTGGTCAAGCCACCTTTGGAACGTGGAATAACGTGATCAAATGTAAGATCGTGCTTTGAGCCGCAATATTGGCATTCAAAACCATCGCGCAAGAAAACGTTGAAACGGGTGAAGGCCGGGTTGCTAGCCGGTTGAATATAGGACTTTAAACTCACCACACTTGGCAGCTTCATTTCAAAGCTGGGGCTTTTGATCACCCGATCATATTCGGAGACAATATTTACCCGATCAAGGCAAACCGCTTTTATCGCGTCCTGCCACGACCATAAAGACAAAGGGTAATAACTCAGCGGACGATAATCCGCGTTTAACACAAGCGCCGGAAGAGCCTCGGGTGACACATGGATTGTCACACCTTCCTCCTTTGGTGAGAATCACTCCACTAAATTCACGAGTATCATTGTGGCGCAAGATGTCAGCCGTGTGAAGGCTTGTTAACTATTTGTGAATTTAAAGCGAAGCCGAAGCGCTAAACGCCCTCGCCAAATTCGTCTTTGGCCACGTCTTCACCCACACCTTTCGGGCTTAAAACGCGCGACAAAAATCCGGTGGCGAACTGCAATCCATCCATGGCGATCGAATGGCCGGTTTTTTGCGAAATATGGATCGACACATTGAGCCAATAATGTTCCAGCGCTTCTTTTGCTGTCAGGCTGCCCTCCACCGGCACCACCTCATCATCTTGGCCATGCACCAAACAAATTGGCGGCTTTGATTCAATCAAATCGCCAATATTTTCCAAATCGACCAATTTGCCGGAAAACCCAAGAATGCCGGCAAGCGGTTCTTCGAACTGAAGGCCGGTGTAAAGCGCCATCATTGCGCCTTGCGAGAAGCCACCAAGCACCACGTCACCAAGGGTGAGGCCTGCTTCTTCGGTCTTTTGCAGCACATAGTCGCGAATAGCTGGATAAGCACTTTCAGCGCCTGCTTCATAATCGCCGTCGCCGCGTTCCAAATCGAGCGGAAACCATTCAAACCCAAACGGGTTCACACCACATGTGTGCGGCGCGTTTGGGGAAACAAAGCGAACGTCTGGAAACCCTTGTGCCCAAAACTCACCAAGCCCAATAAGGTCATTGCCATCCGAGCCATAACCATGCAGCAAGATCACCAACTTGCGTGGTGGATTGCCGTTTGCAGGTTCCAAAACTGGTCCAATTAGCTCGCTCATAACCCAATGCCTTCTTTGTCTTTCACCACCGCATAATAGCGCCACATCAGCCGCGCTGCCGCGCCGCGATAGGGCGACCATTTTTGCGTCAGTTTCATTGTTTCGCTGATGCTTGGTGTAGCATCATGGCCCATATGATGGGCAACAATTTTTCGCAATGCCAGATCACCTGCCGGGAAAATATCAGGATGTCCCACGCAAAATGACAAATAAACTTCTGCGGTCCAAGGCCCAACGCCCTTAATGGCCGTTAGTGCCTTCATCGCTTCAAAAAGTGGCGCCTTTTCGATCAAATCATAGCGTAGAGTTTTACCCTGCTCAGCATTTGCAATCGCTCGGATCGTTGCAAATTTCGCTTCCGACAAACCGACGCCATCAAACGCTGATTTTTCAAATTCCAGAAAACGTTCCGCACTGATGGTGCCCAGCAAATCAGTAAAGCGCTGCCAAATGGCTGCGGCCGATTGCACGGATAATAGCTGTCCCACGATAATGCGTGAAAGTCCTTCAAAACCCGGCGTTGTTGCCCGCAACGGGACTTCTTTCACCCGTTTCCGCACGTCGCCAAGTGTTTCATCTTGATCGACCAGCGCGTCAAGCTGCGCCGCCAACACGTCTTCAGAGCGCAATCTTTGTTCGAGCAAATGCATTTTGTTTGTCTTTCAAGTCGCTTCATGTCAGTTACTGCCCGTATGACACAATCCAATCAACCCATTTTTCGATTTGCCCCAAGCCCAAATGGCGAGCTGCACCTTGGCCATGCCTTTTCCGCGCTGTTGACGCAAAAGCTCGCCCGCCAAGAAGGGGCCAAACTTCTCTTAAGGCTTGAGGATATCGATACGGTACGCTGTACACCCGAAAACATTCAGCAAATGCTGGATGATTTAACTTGGCTTGGTTTTGATTGGGATGAAGATCCGATCTATCAATCAACTAACTTTGACGCCTATCAACACGCGCTTGACCAGCTAAGGCTGATGGACTTGGTCTATCCGTGCATTTGCTCACGAAATGACATCAAGCAAAACGCCACAGGGGAAAAAGACCCTGACGGTGCGCCCCTTTACCCAGGGACTTGTCGCGATATGGACGACGAAACGCGCTTTCGTTTGTTTGACGAAGGCAAACCGTTTGCGTGGCGATTGGACATGCAAAAGGCCATTGAAAAAACAGGACCATTGACCTGGCAAGAGTTTGATGAAGACCTTGGCGAGGTTGAAACCATCGCAGCTGATCCGCTTCAATGGGGTGACGTGATTTTGGCCCGAAAATACACGCCGACATCATATCATTTGAGTGTGGTAGTGGACGATGCCGCGCAAGGCGTAACGCATATCACGCGCGGCAAAGATCTATATTTCGCAACGGCGGTGCACCGCGTGCTGCAAAAGCTGCTTAAGCTGCCAGAACCGCAATATCTTCATCATGGCTTGATCCTTGATGATGAGGGCAAAAAACTCTCTAAATCGAAAAAATCGATCAGCCTCGCTGCCCTCAAGAAACGCGGCTGGACCGCGGATCAAATCCGCGATCAGCTTGATTTGGACTAGGGTCAGTCCCCGAAGTCCTACACCGTTTTTGGCTGTTGCCCAGTTTGGCTTTGTACCGTGCGCTTCTCTTCAAGCATCGGCAGCACCGTTTCAGCCACCGCGCGGTCAATCGGCGTTCCAAATCCCGTGCCCAAAAGGGCATCAAGCTTCGGGTCCACCAATTTGTGCGGCTGTTGCCACAAATAGCGCATTTTCAAAATTTCTCGCATCATCGGCTGAAAAAGCCCCAACACAGAAAAAAGCCACCATGGTACGCGACCAACCTTAAGCGGCGTCGGCACGATTTTTTGAATTGAGGCCACCAACTCATTTCCGGACATGAAGTGTCCTGAGAAATGGAAGTTTTCAACTTGATCAAGCGCCTCGCGTTTGTCAGCAACGCGCTCAAACACACGACCTAGATCCGGCAAATAAGCCCAGCTGTGTTTTGTGTCGCCATCGCAAGCCAGTGAGATTTTGCCTTTGTGCACGTTGTTGGCAATCGCCAAATCGAACCAGCTACCCGTTGCTTCTGGACCGTAAAAGTCACCGGCCCGAACCATGAGAAGTTGGATATTTCCTTCCCCTGCTGCCGCCTTCAAATCTGCTTCCATGCGCATGCGGATCGCGCCTTTATCCGTTTCCGGCTTCTGCCGAAGGTCCGAGGTGAGCGTGTGATCGCTAGCAAGATAATTGTAAATATTCGCCGCAAATATCACCGTTTTGTTGGATCCCTTCAGCGCGTCAATAACCACCTTGTTTAGCCGCTCCGCTTCACCTTCCCATTGATCATATGGCAGGTTTAACGCGTGCACTACCACATCAGCCCCTTCAACAGCGCGCGTTACATCCTTCAGGTTAAACGCATCACCTTGGCGAAACTCAAAACCATCAAATGGCGCGCGATTTGAGCGGCCAAAGCCGATGACGTTCCACCCCTCATCGATAAATGCTTTTGCTGCAAACTGACCAATGCGACCATTGATGCCCAAAACTGAAACTGTACCCTTCATTTGAATTCTCCATATCTGAGGTTTTGTTCTTGACTGCCCTCAAGATATCCATTCAAATTCACATGAAAATTGCCGAAAATCGCAAATGAGATATTCAAATATGAATGATTCAAACTCCACGATTGAACCTGACTGGTTTTTGTGGCGGTCGTTTCTTGCCGTTATGGATCATGGCTCTTTATCCGCAGCGGCGAGACAACTCGGTGCGTCGCAGCCCACCATTGGTCGTCACATTGAGGAACTTGAAACGGCCCTGAACGCGGTATTGTTTGACCGCACCGGACGCGGGCTAAAGCCAACCGCCATGGCGCACCAGCTTGTTGACCCTGTGCGGCAGGCAAAGTCCGCGCTCGCAGAGGCACAACTCGCGGTCACAGGCGCAACCCAAGTGCTTGAGGGTTCGGTCCGCATCACGGCGTCGCAGATTATCTCGCACCATATTTTACCCAAAATCCTCAAAAGAGCGCGGGCTGAATACCCCGCAATCTCCATAGAAATTGTGCCGTCGGACGCCGCCGAAAACCTTTTGCTGCGCGAAGCCGATATCGCCATACGTATGTTCCGCCCCGGCCAACTGGATGTGGTGGGCAAAAAGATAGGCGATGTGCCGCTTCATGCCTGTGCGCATGAAAGCTACTTGGCGAAAAACGGCACACCACAAAAGCCTGATGATCTTTATGAACACGAAATCATTGGCCTTGATCGCCAAGACGACATTATCCGTGTCGCCAAAATGATCGGCTTTGCCCTCCAGCGCGATGATTTCAAGCTGCGCACTGACAGCCAAACTTTAATTTGGGAGCTGGTGAAACAAGGGCTTGGCATCAGTTTCGCGCAAAAAAGCCTCATTGAGCAAACCGATGGCATGGTTCATATCGTACCGGACTTGAAAATTCCGCCTATGGAAATGTGGCTTGTGGCGCACCGCGAAGTTCACAAGGCAAAACGTATCCGCGTCATTTATGACCTGTTAGCCGAAGAGCTATCAGCCTATACTGCGCAAAACTAAATCAACGAGTCATCCAATGGACCAAACTGTCAATATTCTCATTTTCGTTGCGCTTGGCGCGGTTACGCTGATCCTCTTCGCGGGTCTTTTCAACATGTTCCGTGGTGGATCTCCCAATCTATCGCAAAAGCTGATGCGCGCCCGCGTGGTTGCCCAGTTGATCGCGATTATTCTTTTGATGAGCGCTCTTTTCTTTTTTTCTCCAAAGTAAATTCTGACACATGGTCAAACTCAATAAAATCTACACCCGCACTGGTGATGACGGGACCACAGGCTTGGTTTCCGGCCCACGCCGTTCCAAAGCTGACATTCGCGTTGAAGCTTATGGAACCGTTGATGAAGCAAACTCCACAATCGGCCTTGTTCGCTTGCACGCCAGCGATGACCAAAAAATCGATGCTGTACTTGCCCGCATCCAAAATGACCTTTTTGACGTTGGCTCAGATTTCGCGACACCAGGTCCCGATGACGAACTGAGTTATGAACCCTTGCGTGCCAGCCAATCCCAAGTTGACTGGCTTGAAACGACAATTGATGCGTTCAACGAACATCTTGAACCACTGAAAAGTTTCACCCTCCCCGGCGGTAGCGCTTTGTCCGCGCACCTGCATCTCGCCCGCACAGTTGTGCGGCGTGCAGAACGATGCGGCGTCGCACTGATGGCCGACGAGCCCGATACAAACCCGATTGCCGTAAAATATCTCAATCGACTTTCGGATTTGCTGTTCGTTCTTTCTCGTGTCACTAATGACAACGGAGAAAAAGACGTGCTTTGGCAGCCCGGTCAATTCCGCGAATAGATTACCTCCCGCAATTGGCGGGGGTGCCGGGGAAGGCCCTAGAAGGGCCGACGGCGGCAAAATAAAATGGGGATTTGAGACTTGTTTATTCCTTTATACGATCAAAACCCCAAAGTTTATGTCGAGCGGCCATGGGTCAACCAGTCGCTTATCGTCATCAATCTGATTGTCTTTGCCATCCAATATGTACTGCCGGTCGCTGCCGAGAATTTTGTTCTGGTGGTAATGGCTGTTGTACCCGGTTGGCTCGGCGACCCGATGATAGATCAGGTGCCGTTTCTACCCGATCAAACCACCCTCGTCACATACGCTTTTCTCCATGCAGACTGGATGCATGTTCTCTCAAACATGCTGTTCTTGTTCGTCTTTGGCGACAATATCGAAGATGCCATGGGGCATATTCGATATCTTATTTTTTATCTTTGTTGCGCCGCTGCGGGTGGCTTTGCGCATATGCTTGCTGACCCAGCCAGCACAGTACCCCTGGTCGGTGCGTCCGGTGCGGTCGCCGGTGTGATCGCGGCCTATATTTTGCTATACCCCAAGGTGCGGGTCTTTGTGTTGATGCGCATTATCGTGCCACTACCGATCCCCATTCCAGCGCTTTACGTTTTGGGCCTTTGGGTGGCGTTACAGATCTTTTTTGTGATGTTCCCAGACGATGGTTCGGTTGCGTGGTGGGCACATATTGGCGGTCTGATTGCAGGCGCAACGTTGGTCTTTTTCATGAAACGATCAAACGTTATGATGTTCGGGCGCTAACCCAAAAGCGCCCGCACGCCAGATTGAGCGGTTTTGATAAACTCAAGCTCACCGTTGTGTACCATCCACAGAAGGTTTAGCCCTTCCAATAGTGCAACAATTTCGCGTGCTTTTTCCGTTGAGTTGGGGACGCCATCTGTTTTCAACATTTCAGCAATTGTCGCCGCATATTGCTCGTAAAAGCCCAAAACCATTTTGCGTGCTTTGTCATCACGGCCGGCGAGCGCAAGAAATTCAAATCCCACAGATTGGAAATGCGCGCCGCCTTCCATTGCTTCACCGACAATCGCGAGCCAATCGCACAGGCGATCCGCAGTTGAGTTGCCCTCTGGGATCATTTTCAACGCGCTGAGATTGGCGTCAAAGAACTGCTCCAACAAAGCAAAAACCAACGCGTCCTTGTTTTTGAAATAAAGATAAATGGCTGCTTTTGAGAGCCCCGCCTCAGCCGCAACATCATCAAGCTTGGCGCCTTGAACGCCATCACGCGCAAAGATTTTTGCGGCAGCGCCTAATATGGCGGGGATACGTTCATGACTTCGATCTGGGCGAGGCAAAGCGGTTCCTTAGCTCTTA
>CAJXLH010000036.1 GCA_913055925.1 uncultured Maritalea sp.
TGGTGAATGCGTCGGTCGTTTCATCATCATATTTTTCACTAAAATCGACGCCAGACGACATGGTGAGAATGTCGATGATCGGCACGCCATCGAACCCCGACGCGGCAAGATCTGGCACATATTTTGTGATCGGGTCGTTCACGCTTTCGATCAACCCCTCATCAATCGCCACGCCAACCAATGTGCTGACAATGGATTTGGCAACGGAAAATGAGGTGACCAGATCATCTTTCGTATTGCCCTGAAAATAAGCTTCGTGAACGATGGCGCCTTCTTTGATGACAATGAACGCAGTGGTCGCGCTGCGTGCTAAAAACGCATCCAATTTGCGCTCAATGCCCTGGTATTGATAGCTGGACACAATGGGCGCAAAGGCTTCGGGCAACGCCTGCGCGCCCGCTGTTGCTTTGACGGGCCGGGCAGGGAACGCACTTGAAAGTGACCTAAACCGCTCAACCCGATGCTCGGGGTAAAAAAGCGACAGTTTTGGCCAAACATAGTTATAGCCAATGGCGCCCAAAACAAGAGCAACGGCTGCGACGGAAAGGAAGACAATTGAACGTTTCATGATTTTCTTTCGTTATATCGGGATTTGACGATGTGAATGAGCGTAGGTTTGTATGTTGGTATGGTTTTCGTTGCGAGCTAGGGCGGTAACGGTGGGCTAGGTAGCGCGTTTAGTGTTTAAACTGTCACCCGAAGTTGCAAGAACAAAGGCTGCAGCCTTTCCTGCAAGTGTCGCTGCGAAAGACAGTTTTTAAAGGAATGCATTGCAATTTGCCTCAACAACATGTCAGCCAATTCTGCATCTGTGAAAGCACTTGGGTGACGGTTTTCTTATTCACCCGATAGCGCACCTCACGATCCACCTTTTCCGCATCCAAAAGCCCCGCCTTGCGCAAAATACTTAAGTGCTCCGATGTGGTGGATTGCGCCAACCCAATGCGCTCCGCCGTTTCACCAACGGTGTGGTAATTCTTGTCAGAAAATACCAAAAACAAAATCTCTTGCCGGTTCTCATTCGCCAAAGCGCGAAAAACCTCAAGCATATCCGCGTGCTGCATATTAGCTCATTTTGTCGTTATATCGGGAAATAACGATATATTGTAGTGACGAAGGAGTCAAATGGTTGGGGTGGGGAGGTGCAAAGTTTAGATGAAGGGCGGCTTTGATCCCATTCGAGGCATATTTTTCGAAGGAACAAATGTCTGCTTCGAGTCTGGTAGAGTAGACGACTTTGTCCGAGACGTTGAACTACTTACCAGGATCAATCTCCTTCCAATGCGGCAGAAGTGGAATGCAGCACAAACGATAGATGAACCAATTGGCATAGGTCGCATCTGGACCAGACATTGCGCCATCGGACATAAGCCCGTGCGCCCCCTCATTTCTAATGTTCGGCCCGCTTTTTCTTAAAAAGAGATGCTCAATCTCGAACACAATATTCGAGCCAAAACACTGCTCCAATTCCGCGCGCATGTCCTGGTAGATGGCAGTAAGCGGACGATCCTCTTGAATCTGGGTAGCTTCATCAAATGACGTCGGATCAAAATCATTCTGCTTGAGAATATGGCGGATTGAATTCTCTAATTGTGGGACCAGTAGATTAAGGGCCACCAGTTGATTGCCAAACAGGAAATTTCGAATGCCCTCATAAAAAACATATTGGCGATCAACGGGGATAAACGGGCTGTTTTCACAAATCGAATTTAGATCAAAGCCAGATGGAAAATTCTCGCCAGAAATCGAGTACAAGAACGGCTCAATTGCAGATCCAACAACGATATTACGCATCACGGTTTGGCTTTCAGAAATCTTATCAATTACAGCCCCATCACAAGAATCTGCGAAACCACCTCCCTCTGACTTGTGAACGACCTTTCCGTCTGAATCATGTTGCGTTTTGCCGAAAATGCTCGACAAAGGGTGTTCCTGAATCTGTTTGATCGCCTCTGCTTTCAGCGTTTCTGGATCGGCACTTTGATGCACATTTGCTAAGAGCCCGAGCTTCTCAAAAGCCGTCGTACTCTCAAAGCTCTCTTTTGTCATTTCGACTAGCTTAGTCAGATCCATGGGCTGGCTGAACTGAGTCATTTCCTCATTGATATGAGCCTGCTCGTCGATGAGCTGATGTCTTAACTCGGTACGCCTAGCTCGTTGATCAGGAATGCCGTGATAAGCCGCAAGTGCGGTGGATAGCCAGCGTGACTTGAGCATCGCCATGCCCATGTCGTCGGCATGTCGCACATAGCATTCCGCACACTCAACGCGGCATCGCCATTTGTTTTTATCATCTTTTGCCCAATGATACGCATTTGAGGCCAATGACCAGAGTTTGGCCTTGTGTGAAGCATCTTCTTCCCACTGTGTTGCTTCCTCAAGATTGGAGGCAATGACCGAATATTCCAAGAGATCAAATTCCAAACAGAGTTTAGAAAACTGCATTACTGCAAATGGATGTTTCTCTGTCAGTG
Source organism: uncultured Maritalea sp. (assembly GCA_913055925.1). Lineage (GTDB taxonomy): Bacteria > Pseudomonadota > Alphaproteobacteria > Rhizobiales > Devosiaceae > Maritalea. The sequence continues at coordinate 2,475 of CAJXLH010000036.1, forward strand.
CTTGGTCAGAGAGTTCGAGCAAGGTAGCAGCAATTGGGGCCAGTACTTCCTCGGGATTTTTTAAACCCCGGCAAATGGACAATGCACGTCTAAGAAATCCCTGACAGCGAATGCCCAACTCATTTTGATCAGAGTTTCGGAGTTGAAGTACTCCATCCCGTACACCCAATACCAATTTGTGATAACTACTCGCCGCGACTGCTCCGCTTTGATAGTTCGATCTTTTGAGTAACCAAACCAAGTCACACAAGCGCGCACGGAGCGCGGTGTTGCTAACTGTTTGCGCTATACCTTCAATCGCCGCCAGAGGTTCACCCAGAAAGTCATCGGGAATTGCCGAACGACCGTTTTTCATGACCACCATCGCACTGAACGGCTCATTGTGGTTTTCAGCAGTAAAGTGAAGATTTGCTGCTGCTGACAGAGCAGCGAACGCGCGGGCAGCACTCAAATTTTTGCCGTTCTCCGCGTCCTCTGATGCAGATCGCAATAGTTGCTCAATTTCATACAATTCCGCATCGACAACATCCGCCAATGTGATGTCGATATCGATATGCCGAAAGTCTTCCTTTTTCACCTGCATGAACAAGGGAGCATCTATATGTTCTGCTGTATCAGACATTGAACAATTCCTAAAAACGAAGTGGGTCCAATTACGGTGATTCTCGCAAGCTTTTAAGATCAAACATCGCGAATAACTGCGATGTTGCCAAAGAGGTCTGTTGAGCGTTGGATCCGGATGCTTTTCACTCTGATTCCTAGGAAGAACTCTAAGCGGACGTTAGTTTGATCGCAACGAACGGCAAAAAAGTCAGCATTGCCGACTTTGGGAAACGAGTTATCCCTTCTTCTTTAAACCCTAAATTCCACCACCAGTGGGCAGTGGTCGGATGCTTTTGGGCGGTCCCAGCCGATGCGGGGGAAGCGGGGGATGTGGGCCGAATTTGGTACGCGGTGAGGCATGCCCATGCGGACGATTTCGGGTTGTCCGACCATTTTTGCGGCGAGGGCGGGTGAGGCGATGATGTAGTCGAGCTGGGTTTTGTGTCGGCCTGACGCATAGTAGTGGGTCCAACGGTCCGCATCGGCCAAATTTTGCGCCAGATTGACACCAAAGCCGTCGGCAAGAAGCGGGTCGACGCCGGACTCATTTTCGACAACCACATCCTCTACCTGATTGCCGTTTGCATCCAGTTCTTTGCGCACTTTGATCACCTGCTGATAATCGTTCAAATCGCCCACGACGCACCATAGCGCATCTGCGGGATTGTCAAACTTGCGGTTGATGATTTCGCGCACCGTAATCGCTTCAAGCTGACGCATGCCCATGCTGTCATCGCGGCCGCCGCCCATGGATTTAAAGTGGCAATTGAAAACGGTCACCGGTGCCTTTGTCAGGACAATTTCAAGGCAATCACGGCGGAATATCCGCTTACGCGCTAGTTTGGACGCTTTGCTTTTGGCTTTAGGGAACTGGTCCAGCAACGCCTCGCCGCTGGCGGTGTTGTCCACCCAAGAGGGTGTGAGGTCGGCGTGTGATCGGGTGTAAAATGGCCAATCGTCGTGCGCGGCCACCGCCACATCGATCCCTCGCATGTCATTGCCTTCATGTAGCGCCACATGACGATAGGGCTTTTCGCCCAATTTGCCGTAATAGGCGGAAAGGAAGCGCTTTAGCGCGTCAAAACTATCCACTTCTTGAAAGGCAACAACATCCGCATTCAGCTGCGCTAAGGCCAGGGCTGTGTGCTGGCGTTTATCATCATCTTGTGCAACGGATGCGGTTTGGATCAGCTGTTTAAAGTCGCCAAAGTCCGTGAGGTCGCCATCACCATAATTGGCGAAAAACTGCGCAATCGGCGCCAAATATCGCGCTTCGCGGCTGCGTGGGCCTTTAAGAAAGGCGTTAAAATCGTGGCGCGTGAATAGGTTTTCAATATTGAATGTCGCAAGTCGTAGTTTTACGGGCATGAATATTGTTCCGTGGTTCGGTTAAATTGAACGCGGTGAAAATATACTTCAAATATACGCTTCGGCTTTGGCCTGATTGTTTCAATACATCATGATGCCGTCAAGAATATGACGCCTATTCTTGCGTCTAGTTTGCGCTCCTTAAATTGAGGGTTGCATTTCATTTCGAGTCAATGTACCCATAGTGCTAATGGTACATAGGGGTCATGTTATGCAAGTAACAATAGACATCGAAAGTGAAGAGCCGCTTTTTGGTCAATTGGTCAACCAAATCAAGCAGGCGGTGCAGGCGGGTCAGCTCGCGCCGGGGCAGGCACTGCCTTCAATCCGTCAGTTGGCGAGCGATCTAAGCCTCAACAACAAAACTGTTGCCAAAGCCTACAAGCTATTAGAGCGCGATGGGATTATCCGAACAAAAGGCTACCGCGGCACATTTGTGCATGCCGATGCCCTCAAAAACAGCACCGTCGATTTGCCTGCGTTGATCAATGCCAAGCTGGGTGAGGCGGTTAGTGCTTGCCGCGAGGCGGGCGCAACAGACAGTGAAATTCGCATCGCCTTTGGCGAGGTAATGCAACTGCCCAAACAGGGAGAAATCAAATGATTGAGAATATGCCAACGGGCGTCATTTTGGCGTTGTTTTACATCACCTTCGCCGTGCAAATCCTATTTGCTTCGGTTTACTTGCCCGCGAAAACGCTGCGGCGGATCGACTATGTGCGTGAGCATTTTCCAAAAGAAGACTATCCCAACCTTTATGCAGGTGGTTCGGGAAGCCTCTTTACAAAAGTTGGCGGCGCCCGCGCGCTTTATCGCCGTTCAAACTACATCATCGCGATTATTGGTTTGGCGCTGCTGGTCGCAATGTATGTCTCCGGCTTCCAACCGCACCCAATGGGCGGCAGCGAGATTTACGTCGTGGCTTATTTTATCCTGCAATCCTTGCCGATCATCATTCTCGGTGTCTGCGAATATCAGCAGCTTAAAGGCATGCGCGCGGCGTTTAGCAACGCCAAACGCTCAGCAAATCTCGCACCGCGACGCTTGTTTGACTTCGTCGCGCCGGTTTGGGTCGTATTGGCCGTTGTTGCCTTTTTGGGGTGGGTAGCGTTCTTTGCTTACGATTTAGGCTTTGATGCACCTTGGAGAGCCAATCATTATTTCAGCCTGGCGACCATTACGGCGGTAAATGTGGGCTATGCCATTTACATCGCAAAGGTTGCGCTCGTGAAAAAGCATGACCCTTACAAAGCGGCGAAAGATCATCAAAAACAGGTGGCCGCCACCGTACAATCGCTTGTTTTTTCCAGCACGATCATGAGTGTCTTCTTGATCATGACAACAGCCGCCGACCGCTTTGGGTTTGAGATACTCGACCCTGTGATGACCAGCATCTTTTTGCAAGCGTGCTTGCTGTTTGGCTACAACATGATGCTGAATATGCAACCCGTGGATGACCTTGATTTTGAGGTCTATAAAAACGGTGCTGCGGCTGAATAGTGAAGAAAAAGCAATTGCGGTTCGGCCGCAATTGCTCTGCCCGGCATCAAGCAAGACTAGTCGTCATTGTCTTCATCAAACTGCAGATCGACATTGTATTCTGCAGTGCTGCAGTCCACACAAGAGACATTGGCTACATTTTTGTGCGCAATGGCGTCGTTGATCCAATCAAGAGCAGGCACGCCGTTTGACTCATATGTGTAAAGACGATCAACAACATATGGTTTGCCGTTGTTCACCAGGGACTCGTTCAAGAAACCGTCGAAATAGCCGCCAATGATGTTTTCGGCACGGCCGCCAATCGTAAATGTTCTAAAGTTCGGCACCTTGGCATTTATGTAGGCATGTGCCTTGTTGATCCGTTCGTGGACGTTTGGGTTATCAACGCCAAGGCCACGCAAGAAGTATTCTTGGGTATAATCGTTTGCGATGTTGAGTTGGTGAAAGTTGATATTTGGATTGAGCTCGGCGGCGCGCACATAGATATCTTCAAACGAAAGATTGTTTGGATCCAGCGTTTCAAAGCCTTTGACTTGTTTCAACACGTTCGCCGTGCCCCATGCTTCAAATGCGGCGTCGAGTTCGTCATCCACATGATATCCGCCAGCGCCATCGGCAACGTGGGACACTTTGGCGTCTTGATATTTGTCGGCCAGGATATGCGTGTAGAGCGGCGATGGAATAGCGCCAGCGCTCCAGCCCATTATGGTGATGTCTTTCGCATCTGGAAACTGTGTCGTTGCCCAGTCGATCGCTGTCATGGCGTTGGCAAAGCCTTTATGCTTCAGCTCGTATTCTTCTACCGGTTTGCCATGGCCTGATGTTTTATAGTTTGGCTCGCTATCGCCCAAAAATACATCGCCATTGCACGTTGGGATGACGACAAAGCTGCGATCAATCAATGGGTTGTCCGGGTTTTCAAAGTCGAATATGCCACCTTCGCCCGTCGGATTGTCCTGTAGACCTGTGGTGGCATTGTAGTTCGAATATGGATTGGACTGGTCGCAACTGTCACCACTCCAACATGCGCCACCACCCGGGAAGATCACGGCCAGCTTTTCGGGATTTCCTTCCCGCGCCCAAAAAGAAAATTGTGTTCCCTTGGCGCAGCCGGGCGCGTCTGTTGGCACGATCTGTGCCCAGTTTTGCGCAAGTGTCGCCGTGGTCCCAAGACCTAAAAGGATCGTCGCTCCAACAAATGCTGGCCGCACGACTTGATTTATAATGTGTGTCATATCAGTCTCCTATCTGAAATAGAACAAATAAATGCCTAGGCCATTATAGCCTGGGCTATTAAATGGTGTGGTGACTTATGAATTCAAGACCCGTCAAGTCTCGGCCGGGCTTAATGCTGCGCGAGTTCAGCCAAATAATACGAACAAGGTTGAGCAATAAGCTGGCAGAAATTGGTTTGACGCCAGTTTGGTTTGCTGCACTTGGTGCGCTTATTTCGGGGAAAGCGGAGACAGGGGCGGAGCTCGCGCGCTATTTTTCAACTGACCCCACTGCCGTTACGCGTACGATAGACCGCATGGAAGCGGCGGGGTTTGTGACCCGTGAACGAAGCGCAAAAGACCGCCGTGTTTTTGTTATCAATGTGACAGACAAAGGAAAAAAGGCATTTCCAAAGGCAAAAGCAATTGCGGATGAGAACGAGCAACTGTTTTTCGGTGTGTTGAGCGAGGAACAAAAGGATATGTTCGTAGACACACTCGCAAAATTGATCGCAAACGCGAGCAAAATGTCGCCAGAAATAGACTGGGAAAACTAGTCTTCGCTTTTAATCGGGGCAGTGCTCGCGCGCACCACGAGCCAAGGCTCAATTTGTGCGCGAGACAAATCGGGTTTGCCGCTTTCTAAAAGCTTCAACATCAGCTTTGCGGCTTGCTCGCCCACCTTCCGGCGCGGTTGGTGAACCGTTGTAAGCGGTGGGATGTAAAACTCTGTGATGTCCAAATCGTCAAAGCCGACAATGGACACATCGTCAGGCACACTCACGCCAGCTTTGTTAAGCTCCGACATAAAGGCAATCGCGGTTCGATCACTGGCGACAAACACCGCCGTTGGTCGGTTTTTGAGCGCCAAGAACTGTTTGGCGGCTTCGACCCCGCATTGGTAGCTATAGTCCCCTTTGGTAATCCACGCTTTGGTCGGGTCGATCCCTGCATCGCTGAGCGATTTGGTGAACCCTTCCAAACGGTCGGCACCCGGACGGTGGTCGAGCGAACCCGTAATATGTCCAATATTGGTATGACCCAATTCGAGCAGGTGGGTCATCGCCAGCTGAGCACCCATCAAATTGTTGATCAAAGCTGTTGGCACATTCGGATCGTCGCACCATTCACCTGCTGTCACAACAAATGGCAAATCTGGATTTTTCTCGCGCACCTTGGCAATAGAGAAATGACCGTCCAATGTGATGATGCCATCGCAATTCGCGCGTGAAAAATAGTCGTTCAAGGTTGATTGTGAAATAGCAGGCTTACGCGTATCGGCGATAAGAACCTTCAAATTTCGCGCGGCGCACACCGTTTCAATACCCTGCAGGACATTTGAAAAGTGCGAGTTGCCGATGTCTGGCACCAAAGCAACGATGGTGCCAGTGTCGCGACGGCGCAGGTTGCGCGCAGCGTGGTTGAGCACATACCCCGTTTTTTCCACCGCCTTCGCCACGCGCTCGCGCGTTTTCTCAGAAACGCGATCAGGTGCAGAAAGGGCGCGGCTTACAGTGGCTGTAGAAACATTGGCCTCACGGGCAACATCTTGGACCGTCGGATTGCCAGTTTTTCGGGTTTGGCTCGTCATATACTGCTTGTGGCAGTTTTAGCGCCACCAAATCAAGCGCAAAGTGTCGTATCGCGTCTACTAGCTGGAGCCTCTTTGAGTGATCAAGAACAGCTCAACTTGGCGTCGCGCTATAATTGAACCCCTTTACAATCAACAAAACACTCAATGCGAGATCGGCAATCGCAGTTGGCGCGTTCATCGCCAAATATTCTGGCGTGATGATATCGTAGATACCAAACAACACGAGCCCACTAGCGACAGACGACAAAATAGCACCAAAAATTCCTATTGCTGATAGCCAAATTGGGACCAACTTGGTTTTTAGGAAGACGCCAAACAGGAACAGATTTCCAATACACAGTAGCCAAATCATAAAGACATGGTTGAGCTGGTCGCGGGTGATTTTCAAAACTGCCCCGATTGCGGTAAAAGCTGTATCTTCTGCCGGCATAGCTTGCAAAAACTCAGCGCTGATCACGTAAACCGAGATTAGCAACACTGTCGAAAAAATTACTAAAGTGGCGGCAGACATCTTAAACGCGAGAAAGTTCAGTGCTGCGATTTGATGTGTTGATTTAATGACAGTGAAAAGTAGGACTGCAGCGACAATATAGAAAACGGCCATCGTAAACTGCGCCAATGCTGCCAGCATGACTTGTGCGTGTTGTTGTGCGGCGTCAGTGAGATAGTTTGCGGAATCAACCGCAGGCGAGACGCTCAAAACGCCTGCAATGAACGCCAAAATCATCGAAATTCCAATTAGGCGTGCGTAATTTGTCATTTTCCTACTCCTAGCAATTCAAAATTTTGCGTAGGGAACTGCTATCGCATATGCATTGATGTCGTAAATTGATGAAATTTGTGGGGTGCATATGCAAAAAATGATGAAGCGAGCAGATTGGAATTTGCTGCGGGCATTTCATATGACCGCCACAACGGGCAGTCTTTCAGCTGCAGCTAGAGAACTCGGCCTGACACAACCAACGCTTTCTCGCCAAGTGAATGGACTTGAACAGACTTTGGGTGTTGTGCTGTTTGAACGGCAAGGCAAAAAACTTGTGTTAACGCGGCATGGCAGAGAGTTGTTGGAATACGCAAGCGCAATGAATGAGGCCGCGCAAAGTGTTCTGATGAGCGCAAACGGACATGCGCAAATTACCGGTCGGGTTTGCATTTCGGCGACCGACAGCATGTCGACATATGTGATGCCGGAGATTTTTGACATTTTGAGGCAAGAGGCGCCCGGCGTCTCGTTGGTGCTTGATGTGGACAATGCCCAAACAAATCTGAATCAAATGGAAGCCGATATTGCAATACGCCATGCCAAGCCTGACCAGCCGGAGCTAGTTGGCGAGTTTGTCTGCGAAACAGAAGCGTACTTTTTCGCTTCCAAGGATTGGGTAAAGCGCCACGGCCTTCCGGCAAAACCGTCCGATCTTAAGGGCGAGCATTTGATCGGGTTCGGTGATGTTGAGCAACTCGCAGGTCATTTGAGTTCTCTTGGATTTCGGGTTGGGGGAAAAGACTTCAAACTTGCATCGAACTCCGCCACGGCGGCGTGGGAAATGGTGAAGCGAGGGCTGGGTGTGGCGGCCATGTCGAAAGAGGTGGCGCGACGTTCGCCGGAAGTGGTGCAGTTGTTTCCAACCGAAGCTGCCATACGCGTGCCGATTTGGGCTGTGACGCACCGTGCGATGCAATCAAGTCCGCGTGTTCGATTGGTTCAGGATATTCTGGTGCGCGAGCTTACACGCGTGAATGCGATTTAAAAAAAGCGCAGTCTTGCGACCGCGCTTTCAAGTATTGATGTATGGAGGGATCAAATCCTACATCATTTTATCCGTGACAATAGATGTCCACGCATTTTGCGGAACGCCTGAAATCACAGGATCTGAACCACCAGCAAGTAGTGTTTCTACTGTGCGGTTGTAGTCTTCTTCGCTCAAGCGACCGTCTGTGCCTGCAGTGAGTTTAGCCACTTCGCGCATCATACGACGCTGGTGCTCTTCTGTCTGTGCGCCTGTGTCATCGTTCTCAAGAACAATGTCTGCCGCTTCATCAGGGTTTTCTTCAGCGTAGCGCCAGCCCTTCATAGACGCCTGTACAAAGCGTGCATATTGATCGACTTTTGCTTCGTCTTTCAGGCTGTCTTCAAGCACATAAAGACCATCTTCAAGCGTCGCCACGCCAGCATTTTCATATTTGAAGGTGATCAGATCATCTTCAGAAATGCCCGCGTCAATGATCTGCCAATATTCGTTGTAGGTCATTGTAGACACGCAATCAGCCTGTTTTTGAATGATTGGGTCAACGTTAAAGCCTTGCTTCAATACAGTGACGCCACCGGCAGAACCGTCAGTTGCAAGACCAAGCTGGCTCATCCAAGACAAGAACGGATATTCGTTGCCGAAGAACCAAACACCCAAAGTCTTATCAGGGAAGTCATCAGGTGATTTGATGCCTGTCTCTTTGAGACAAGTCAGCATCATGCCTGAGCGCTTAAATGGCTGCGCGATGTTGACCAAAGGCACACCTTTTTCGCGTGATGCCAAAGCAGATGGCATCCAGTCGATGATGATGTCGGCGCCACCGCCAGCGATCACTTGTGGTGGGGCAATGTCAGGGCCACCGGCTTTGATCTCTACGTCGAGGTCAACCTCGTCATAAAAGCCTTTGTCCTTCGCTACATAATAGCCAGCAAACTGAGCCTGCGTGACCCACTTCAATTGAAGCGTGAGTTTGTCAGCGGCAAAGCCCGCTGTGGCGGCCACAAGGCTGGTAGCCAGCCCGAGACCTAATGCAGTAAGTTTCTTCATTTCGTTCCTCTCCAAGTTAATGCGACCTCAGCGACCTGATTATTGGTTTTATTTTGATCGATAAGAGGGGTGCCAAAAAGTGATGGCGCGTTCCAAAAGGGCCAGAGCCCCATATGACAACGAACCGGCAAGAGCTGCGACAAAAATCTCAGCCCAAACCATATCGACATTCATCCGTCCCACTTCCGTGGAAATGCGGAACCCCATGCCGACAATGGGGGTGCCGAAAAATTCGGCGACGATTGCACCAATCAACGCGAGCGTTGAATTGATTTTGAGCGCGTTAAAGATGAACGGCATGGCAGCCGGAAGCCGAAGCTTAAACAATGTCTGCCAATAATTTGATGCGTAAGTATGCATCAAATCCCGCTCGATTTGCCCAGATGCAGCAAGACCAGCAACGGTATTCACCAGCATTGGGAAAAAGGTCATCACCACCACTACGGCGGCTTTTGAAGGCCAGTCAAAACCGAACCACATCACCATTATCGGCGCGATGCCAACGATGGGGAGGGCGGCCACAAGGTTGCCGACAGGCAACAAGCCTTTTCGTAAAAACGGCACACGATCCACAATGATCGCGGCAACAAAGCCCGATCCACACCCCATTATGAAACCAGCCACAACGGCTTTGAGATAGGTTTGTTGGAAATCCGCCCACAATATATCGACCGACGAAGTGATGCGGGCCCAAATCATGGATGGAGGTGGCAAAAGAACCGTCGGAACGGAGAAGCCGCGGCAAACGCCCTCCCACAGCATCAACAGGGCTGCGCCAAACAGCATCGGGATCAATATATCCACACCGCGCTGGAGGTTTGGGTTTTTGATGTTCAACACAGCTAGTCGCTGGTTGATGCCCCAGGTCGAAAGCCAAAACACAATCGCAATCAGTATCCATGCCCAGTTCATGAAACCACTCCCATGCGACGGGTGACAGACCGACCGATCAGATCAATGATCATCACCAAAATGGCGGCCAAAACGGCGGCGGAGATAAGCGCCGACCAGATTTGAATGGTCTGGCCGTAATATGACCCGGTAAGCAAACGTGCGCCCAAACCAGCTGACGCACCGGTAGGCAATTCACCCACAATCGCACCGACAAGCGAAATCGCCACAGCGACTTTCATCGAGGTGAAAAGAAACGGCACAGATGCTGGCCAGCGCAGTTTCCAAAACACTTGCGAGCGGCTGGCATTGTAAGTGTGCATCAAATCAAGATGCATCACTTCTGGCGAGCGAAGGCCCTTCACCATGCCCACAGCAACAGGGAAGAAGGATAGGTACATTGAAATGATCGCTTTCGGTAGCAACCCGGAAATGCCGATGGCGTTCAACACCACGATTACCATCGGCGCGATGGCCAAGATGGGGATGGTTTGCGAAGTAATGATCCACGGCATAAGGCTCTTATCAAGCACCCGCGAGTGGACAATGCCCACCGCCAGCAAAATGCCTAATCCGGTGCCAAGCGCGAAGCCCAACATGGTGGACGATAGCGTGACCCAACCGTGGTAGATCAGCGAACGCTTTGACGTGATTTTCTTCTCGACCGTTGTCTTCCAAATCTCAACGCCTACTTGGTGTGGGGCAGGGAGCACCGGTCGCTTTTGCGACATGGTGTTGGAAATCAACTCCGGCGTTGAAATTTCGGTGCCAGCGCGAGCCGCTTGATCGCGTTCAAATGGGGCGTTGAGCACCACGGTGAACGCGTACCACAATAGGATGATGGCGAGCACAACCGTACCAATCGGTATAAACCGATCATGAATGAATGCTGCGATGCCTTCCCGCTCAGTCATTCTCACCATGCCCTAACTTTAGGCCTTCTCGCACCTGATGCGCGATTTCCAAGAACTTTGGCGTTTCGCGAATGTCCAGCGAGCGGTCTGGTCCCAAATCACAATCAATGATTTCGTGAATGCGACCAGGGCGCGGGCTCATCACCACAATCTTAGTGGAGAGAAACACAGCTTCCGGAATGGAGTGGGTGACGAACACAACGGTCTTTTGCGTTTTTGCCCAAAGCTCGAGCAATTGCACATTGAGATAATCGCGAACGATCTCATCAAGCGCCCCAAATGGCTCGTCCATCAACAACATATCCGGGTCAAAACTCAGCGCCCTTGCAATCGACGCACGCTGCTGCATGCCACCAGACAACTGCCACGGGAACTTCTT
>CAJXLH010000037.1 GCA_913055925.1 uncultured Maritalea sp.
CCAGCCTATTCCGCCGCGTCTTTTAGCGGCGCCGCAAGGTAATCTTTTGACTGCATTTCCGTAAGACGCGAGATGGTACGTTGAAACTCAAAAGCCGTTTTGTCATCAAGACTTAACTGGTCCAATGGCACCTCAAATGAAGCAACCAACTTCACACCACGATCATACAAGGTATCGATAAGCAAAATCAGCCGCTTTGCCGCATCCGAGCGCGCGCGATCAAAACACGGCACGCCGCCAATCATGATGGTGTGAAACTGATGTGAAAGCCGCAAATAGTCCCGTGCACCAAGAGGGGCTTCGCAAAGCTCTTTAAATTCGAATCGGGCCGCCCCCATAAAGTGATGCTCAACGACAAAGTCGCGCCCCATCAAATCCACATGCAAAGGACTTGCCTCAACGCCACCGGAAATGTTTCGCCAGGCCTCATCTAGTTGTGGTTTTGTCGCGTCTGGCGAACCAAAGAAATAGACAGGCTGCGCCTCAAGCTTTTGTCGTCGATAGTCTGTTTCCGATGCGAGATTGAGCACGTCGACATGTTCAAGAAGTAGGTCGATAAACGGCAAAAACAGTTGTCGATTTAGGCCGTTAAAATACAATTTCTCAGGCACAACATTCGAAGTGGCGACGACAACAATGCCCTTTTCGAAGAGCTTTTCAAATAACCGCTTCAAAAGCATCGCATCGGTAATGTCGTTGACGTGAAACTCGTCAAAACACAAAAGCTTCACTTCACGAATGATGGGTTCAATCGCGTAGGGAATTGGGTCGCCAATACTGTCGGCTTTATGGTTCTTGCGAAATTCGGCAATGCGGGTGTGCATTTGATCCATAAACTCATGGAAATGCACACGACGCTTTTTCTTTTCCCTGACAGCATCAAGGAACATATCCATCAAAAGCGTTTTGCCTCGGCCAACATCGCCCCAAACATATAACCCCTTTTTGAACGTCGGCTTTTCAGCGCTACCGAGGAGTTTAGTGAGGAAGGACTTTTTGGCTTCTGGCGCATCTACGCGTTCGCGGACTTGATCCAGAGCGGCCACACACAATGCCTGTTCGGCATCGGGCTTCAAAACACCGTCTTTGAGGAGCCTTTGATAGGCAGCGCCAACGCTGCCCTCTTCATCACTCAAATGAACAATGTCTTGTTGTGAGCTCATTAGCTCACCATAGAAATGCCTTGACCACCAACCATGGTGCCCACAAAGCGATCTCCATTTTGAAGCAAAGCGCCGATCAATTGACCCGCTTCGTTAAATAGCTGCACCTGCTTGCCAGCGAGCTGCCATGAACTAACTGACGCAATTGCAGGTACCTCACAACCGGGTGCCGACGCACGGTAACGGCCCGTGGAGCCCTTGGCAGATTGGGTCAAATTCAAACGGCACGTATCGTCACCGCTTTGCACGGTCCAAACGCCCAACAATTTAAGAACGGTTAGAGGACCGGAAAGATCGCGTCCTGCAACATTTGTGTTCTTGTCTAAATCATCAAGCGAAACAAATGACGGGTCGCTGTCACCAAACAGATTTTCAGTGCCACCATCGCTTTGTAGCACTTCACCATTCTCAGAAAATGTCGTCCCAGTTTGCTGATCTTGGCCCTGTTCGGAGCCGACCGGCGGCAAGCTAGATTGCTGCACGGTGCTGTTTTGCACAGGTGTCAGTTGCTCTGGCTGCGCAAGCGTACGATTTGCGCGATTAGCGAAAGGCGAGGAAGTTGACGTACAAGCCGACAAGACCATTAGCGCACAAATCGCGGTGCCAATGCTCAGCGAATATGTAGCTTTTTTCATGTGCAGTCTCCCCGACCAAACGTACTCACTAGATAAGATAGGCTCAAAACCTTAAGAGCCCTTCAATCCAGTTAAATTTCAATTGATAGCTTGTGCGCCAAAAAATGTGGCGAACTTGCGGCACATCCATGTTCGCGAGCTGCATAAATGAACTTTTACGGGAAATAAAGCCCTAGCCCGCACTAAACGCGTCGCTAGCCTTCGCGGATATCTTGAAGAATGGCCTCTGCCAACGCTGTTGCGTCTTCTGCTTCATCCTCTGGCACCTGAATGGCGACCCCGTTAGGGCCGGCCATGCCGCCCATGCCTGAAACACCAATGTCAGTGCCTTCAATCGGATGAAATCCATGGCCCTTTAGCGCCGCGATCAAGATGCGGGCTTGACCCACATCTTCAACCTTGATGATCGACTTAACCGCCATGCCTAAACGCGGCGCTCCACCATCATTTTTTTGATCTCACCAATGGCCTTGGCCGGGTTTAGACCCTTCGGGCAAGTGTTGGCGCAGTTCATGATGGTGTGACAGCGATAAAGACGGAATGGGTCTTCCAAATTGTCCAAACGTTCGCCTGTAGCTTCGTCACGGCTGTCGATCAACCAACGATAAGCTTGCAGCAAGACCGCTGGCCCGAGATAACGGTCACCGTTCCACCAATAACTTGGGCAAGATGTCGAACAACAAGCGCACAAAATACACTCATATAGGCCATCAAGCTTCTCACGGTCTTCGCGAGCTTGAAGCCATTCAGTCTGAGGTTCTGGCGTTTTGGTTTTGAGCCACGGCTCAATTGAGCGGTGCTGGGCGTAAAAGTTCGTAAGATCCGGCACCAAGTCTTTGACAACTGGCATATGCGGCAACGGATAAACGCCGATCGCACCATCAAACTCATCCATGCCTTTTGTACAAGCCAGTGTGTTCATGCCGCCAATATTCATCGCGCACGATCCGCAAATGCCTTCACGACATGACCGGCGCAATGTTAGCGTCGGATCAATCTTGTCTTTGATGTACAAAAGTGCGTCCAAAATCATTGGGCCACAATCATCAAGATCGACGAAGAAAGTATCGATACGCGGATTTTCACCACTATCTGGATCATAGCGGTAAATGTGGAACTCACGTACGTTATTGCCTTCAGGCTTTGGCCAAACCTTGCCTTTTTTCGGCTGTGAGTTCTTCGGCAATCTAAATTCTGCCATCAGCTCGTGCTCCCACTTTCCAATCCATAGAGGTGTCGCTTCTCTTTCCGGATCACAAGCTTTAGCCCGGACCAGATCGCGTCCACCGCACATACTTTGACATCAACGAGATCAAGAGCGAGCGCTTCGGCTCGAATGACGTCCTCGCTGACGTCTGTCAAAATCTTCGAAGCCTTTTTGGGCCACGAAATCCAAATCATGCCATCCGCTTTGATTTGCGATTGCAAATCGGCCAGATGGGTTTTGAGTTGTGCATTGGATTTGCAAAAGCCATGAATGACGTCAAATCCGCTGCCTACCGTTTTCAAATCCGCCCATTCGCAATGCGAACATTTGGCAAATTCACGCGAGCCCCCTAGCTCGTCCAATTCTGGCGGCAAATTGATGAACAACAGATTTTGTCCATCTTTAAGCCCCAATTTTTTCGGCAATGGCGTACCGGAATATCCTGCCGCCACTGCCATTTTCTCTAGTATACCCGTGCCTTCGGTGCGATCTTTTTAAGATCAACCTCCTCGGTAAGCGGATCAGTGTGCACATCGCGATAGCTCAGTGTTACCTCACCCTTATCGCTCACATGCGCGACAGTGTGCTTACGCCAGTTTTTGTCATCACGATCAGGATAATCTTCATGAGCGTGCGCGCCTCGGCTTTCCTTACGCGCTTCAGCTGAAACAACCGTTGGCATCGCGTTGGCCATCAAGTTCTCAAGCTCCAATGTCTCCACCAAATCGGTGTTCCAGATCATTGAATTGTCGTGCACTTTGATGTCCGACAGCTCACCATAGATCGCCGTCATGCGCTTCACGCCATTTTGCAATGTCTCGTCGGTTCTAAATACCGCCGCATCTTCTTGCATGGTGCGCTGCATTTTGCCGCGAAGTTCCGCCGTTGGTGTTGCACCATTTGCGTAGCGCAAACGATCCAAACGATCCAAAGCCTTTTCTTCACTTGCAGGATTGGCCTTTGGCACCGCGGAGTTTGGATCAACAACCTTGCCGGCTTTAATCGCCGCTGCGCGACCAAATACAACCAAATCGATAAGCGAATTGGAGCCCAAACGGTTGGCACCGTGCACTGACGCACAGCCCGCCTCACCAACAGCCATCAAACCAGGCACAATTGCTTCACTATCTTCAGCCGTTGGGTTGAGCACCTCGCCCCAATAGTTGGTTGGAATACCACCCATATTATAGTGAACAGTTGGAATAACCGGGATTGGCTCTTTCGTCAGATCAACACCCGCAAAAACCTTTGCACTCTCAGTAATACCTGGCAAACGCTCGGCAAGCACATCTGGATCGAGGTGATCAAGATGCAAGAAGATATGGTCATTGTTTGGACCAACGCCGCGGCCCTCACGAATCTCCATAGTCATGCAACGGCTCACTACATCGCGAGACGCCAAGTCTTTCGCGTTTGGTGCGTAGCGCTCCATGAAGCGTTCGCCTTCAGAGTTGGTCAAATAACCACCCTCACCGCGCGCGCCTTCAGTAATCAAAACGCCCGCGCCATAAATACCGGTTGGGTGGAATTGAACAAATTCCATGTCCTGCAACGGCAAACCAGCGCGTGCAACCATGCCACCGCCATCACCGGTACATGTGTGCGCAGATGTCGCGGAGAAATAGGCACGGCCATAGCCGCCAGTTGCCAACACAGTTGTTTTGGCACGAAAACGGTGCAGCGTGCCGTCGTCCAATTTCCAAGCGATAACACCTTGGCACTCGCCATCTTCGCTCATCAACAAATCTGTTGCGAAATACTCGATAAAGAACTGCGCATCATTGCGAAGCGATTGACCATAAAGTGTGTGCAAAATAGCGTGACCTGTCCGGTCAGCCGCCGCACATGTGCGTTGCACTGGCGGGCCTTCACCATAGTTCTGCATATGGCCGCCGAACGGACGTTGATAAATCTTACCTTCTTCGGTTCGCGAAAAGGGCACACCATAGTGTTCAAGTTCGTAAACCGCTGCTGGTGCTTCGCGCGCTAGATATTCCATCGCGTCGTTGTCACCAAGCCAGTCTGACCCCTTAACAGTGTCATACATATGCCACTGCCAGCTGTCCGGCCCCATATTGCTAAGAGAAGCTGCGATACCACCCTGCGCCGCCACCGTGTGTGAACGGGTTGGGAAAACTTTGGTGATACATGCAGTACGCAAACCTTGCTCAGCCATACCAAGCGTTGCGCGCAACCCAGCGCCACCTGCACCAACCACAACAACATCAAATGCGTGATCGATAATCTCGTAAGAACCTGTGCGTGCCATTTCGAATTAGCCCCCGAAACTTAGCTTAAGCAGCGAAACAACTGCCACTGCAGCAACGCCGTAGGAGAAAAAGATATTGAACAAAACCAAGATCAGTTTTGTGGGTTCTTTGTGCACATAGTCTTCAATGACAACCTGCAGGCCAAGTTTCATATGCATCGCCGCCGAAAGCACCATCAAAATGGTCAGTGCTGTAACGATCGGATTGGAAAACTTCGCGATCATGTCCGCGCGATCTGCGCCAATGCTCGATACGACAAGCCACACAAAAAACAATGTCAAAGGAATGTTGGCCACAGCGGTTAAACGCTGCACCCAAAAATGCTCAGTGCCTTCCTTGGCAGAACCAAGGCCCGTGACCCGGCTTAAAGGGGTACGATAACTCATGAATTCTCTCCCAAGGATTTAAACAAGAACGAAAAACCACAACAGGGCGGTCAAAACCACGCCACCGATCAAAGTCGCCCATCCATATGTGTAGCGCTCTTTGCCGTAGCCATTGCCCAAGTCCCAAACAAAGTGACGCAAGCCACCTAGCATGTGATGGAATAGCGCCCATGTGTATCCAAGAAGGATCAAGCGACCAAACCAATGGTTGAAAAAGCCCTGCGCCACATCAAAGGCGCCATCGCCCATTGCTGCTGCAGCGAACCACCACGCCATGAGCGCCGTGCCAAAGTAGAGCCCAACACCAGTGATCCGATGCACAATGGACATAGCCATCGTGATCTCAAATTTATAGATCTGAAGGTGTGGCGAAAGAGGTCGATTTGGTTCAGCCATTGCGACAAGGCCTCATATCTTATTTGCGACATGGCCGCGTGACCAACACGCGGCGCTGAGAATTTGTAACCGTCAAAGCCAGATTCGTCAAAATGAATGGCCTTGTTCTTAAGTCGGAGAACTCTAGCTTACCTATAGGTAAACAAAGGTTAACCAAGAGCCAATTGCCCCCGACACTAGTAATCTGTCAAGGCTTTTTCCATATCAAATGGTTGATCCGGCACTTCTTTTGTCACCGCTTGGCCGCAACGCATCTTGTTTTCAGCCGCATCAAATGTGTATTTCGGCTCCCCGTGCAACACCCAACCTTCAGTCAGTGCTTTACTGACACGCTTACAAAACTGCGCATCATCATCATTGGTAATGAATCGATAAATCTTCATTTGAAACTCCTTGCTACTAAAGAAATTGACTGAAAACTTTGACTTGGCAAGCAATTGTTCTAATGAATACGCAATTCAGCTGAAGCTGGATGACATATATGATCATTGACAACGCTCAGGGTGCCATGACCAGTACATCAAAAGTAGATTCATTTCCTAAAGAACTATTGGACGGATACCGTTCTTTCATCGGTGGAAAATATCGCGAAGAAAGCTCCAAACTTAAAGAGCTCGCCGACAAAGGCCAAAAGCCAAAAACGATGATCATCGCTTGTTGCGACAGTCGTGCGGCACCCGAAATGATCTTTGATGCACATCCTGGTGAATTGTTTGTGGTTCGAAATGTCGCAAACTTGGTGCCTGAATTTGCACCCGATGGGCGCCATCACTCCACATCCGCAGCGATCGAATTCGCGGTGAATGGTTTGGGCGTGTCCAACATTGTGGTGATGGGGCACGGCCGGTGCGGCGGCATCAAAGCCGCTCTTTCAGGCGGTGACATTAAACTTGACGAAGGTGACTTCATCGGTAAATGGATGAGCCAGCTCGGCCCGGTTGCAGAACAAGTCGCGTCGGCAGGTATGATGACCGAAGCAGAACGCCAAACGGCTTTAGAGCGCGTATCTGTGCGCCAGTCTGTACAGCATTTGCGCAGCTTCCCTTACGTGCAAGAGCAAGAAAAACAAGGCAACCTAAGCCTTCATGGTGCTTGGTTTGATATCTCCACAGCCGAACTTTGGCTCATGGACAACAAAAGCGGCGACTTCAAGCGTCCTGAAGACGTTTAAGCTAATCGCTTCGGCGCCAGCGATATAATCGATCTGGCAACTTCTCTTCGTTGTCGCCATCTGTTTCCTTGATGGCGACAAATCCGTTCTTTTCATAGAAAGCGCGTGCCGGCCAGTTTTGCTGGAAGCACCACAACTCGAGCTGATCATGGCGCTGTTTGGCGTCTTCAAGCAATTGCGCACCAACACCTGAACGACGACGATCAGGATCAAGATAAAGGTGTGCTACCCAGCCATCCAGATCCACCAGGAACCCCAAAATCTGTTCGTTTTCAACAGCAAGCACAATACGCCCACGCGACAACATATCGCGCATATGAGCGCGGTCTTGCTCCGGCGAATAAAGAATTGGCAAGAACGGCAAAGCCACCTGCCTTGAGCGCAAAAACAACGCGGCAATCGCATCAATATCGTCGTCTGTTGCAAGGCGAAGTTCGGCCACATGGTCCTCATGAATTCGGTTCTTTCGAATGTTGAACAAAACCGAGCAAAAGAAAAGCCGGGCATATCGCCCGGCTCCAAATTTTTAATGCTTTGGAAAAGCCTAAGCGGCTTTGCTCAACAAGCCACGCTCGATAATCGTTTCCGCAATTTGAATTGTGTTCAACGCTGCACCTTTGCGCAGGTTATCTGAAACAACCCACATATTAAGGCCATTTTCAACCGTGGTATCTTCACGAATACGGCTTACATAAGTCGCATCTTCACCAGCGGCATCAATTGGCGTCACATAACCACCGTCTTCGCGGCGATCAAGAACCACAACGCCCGGCGCAGCGCTCAATACTTCGCGCGCTTCATCGGCAGTGATTTCCTCAGAAAATTCCATATTCACAGATTCAGAGTGGCCGACAAACACAGGCACACGCACTGCTGTGCAAGTCACTTTGATTTTCGGATCGAGCATTTTCTTGGTTTCAGCCAATACTTTCCACTCTTCTTTCGTGTATCCATCTTCCATGAACACATCGATATGCGGAATAACGTTGAACGCAATTTGCTTTGGATAAACCTGTGGGTCAGGCATGTCTGTAACATAGATGCCTTTGGTTTGGTTCCAAAGCTCGTCTGACGCTGCTTTGCCAGAGCCCGAAACAGACTGGTAAGTCGAGACAACAATACGTTTGATGTTGGCTTTTTCATGCAATGGCTTAAGCGCAACCACAAGCTGAGCCGTTGAGCAGTTTGGGTTAGCAATAATGTTCATGCGATCATTTTGCGCCATATAGGCGTCAAGCACATCGCCATTTACCTCTGGCACAACCAGCGGCACATCTTGGTGATAACGCCACGCAGATGAATTATCGATAACAATGCAGCCTTGCGCGCCGATTTTTGGTGCCCACTTTTCTGAAAGTGAACCGCCAGCCGACATCAATGCAAAATCAACACCGGTAAAATCAAAATGCTGCAAGTCTTTGCACTTCAGGGTTTTGTCGCCAAATGACACTTCTTTGCCAACAGAGCGAGAAGACGCCAGCGCGTAAACTTCGTCGGCTGGAAAGCCGCGTTCTGCCAAAATTGAGAGAAGCTCGCGACCGACATTTCCTGTCGCGCCGACAACCGCTACTTTATAACCCATAATTCACTGATCCTTGTCTCACCCCCCGCGCAACCTTTTGGATGTTGCGGCCGTCGTTTGTCACCTTCCTCCCTGTCGGGGGAAAGCCCAGGGAAGACGGTTAAACGGTTTTGGTGGTGGTCTTTTTTGTTGTTGCAAGCGTCAACGCTACGCCACCAAATGTTGGCATAGGTTTCATCTTCATCGCTGGTTTCAAAAAACCGCGCATCGATTGCTCGCTTCGTCGTTCAAAAAAATACAGCGCTAGTTCTACTGGCAAAAGTTTAAGAGTCAATAACGGTTTTTACGTGACTGGTTCGCTTGAGCAGCGAAATTGCGCATTTCATTGACGTTGTAGTGCTAAAAGCCGAGCGTCGATCTTGGATTGATCAGTTCTTTGTTTTCATCTGCAAGACCCCGCAACACATAATCTTTGCGCGATGCATCATAGACGAACAGTGCATACTCAGCTGTCTCAAAAGCGCTTGCTTCACCCTCTTGGAAGAAAAAACTGTTGGGTACCAAGTTGGGCCGCCAAGAAACATTGGTGAAGTGAAGCCAATATTCATTCGTCGCCAATTCACGACCATCATCGATACGCACATAGTTACCAACTTCATCAGTGCCTTTGGTGACCACAACACCCCCGGCCCGGATGGGTTTATTCTCAAGAGCAGACCGAAGCTCGGTTTCAACTTCAAACCCAAGCCGCATAAAATCGCCCTGCAAAAGCGAACGTGGGTCAACGGGTTGGAGCTTGAGGTACAAGCCATCGCCTTCACGTAATACTTGCTCTTTTTGTACAACGCCGAAATTGAGGAGCCCAAGGACGACCAAACCGAACCCTGCATATAGGAGCTTACGCATTAGCCTGCTCCTTTTTTGTCGCAACAAAAAACCTACCCAACACATATCGCGCCCCTAAGATCGCGAGGCCCGAGGCCACCAAAATGTAGCTCTTGGTCAAGAGATCAAGATTGAGCGTGTAGTAGTAGCTGAACAAAAATACAGGCAGATAGATCAATCCGATCGCCCAAAGCACACGGTCATGGCGAACATGGCCCAGCGCCAAAAGACACAACGCGAGCAAAACGCCATGCATTGAAACAGCGGCGAGCAACGTGATTACGGCGACAACGATCAAATTTTCGCGTTTCGCAAGATGGTGCAAGCCGCCCTGTATGAACGCAAAAACCGCTGTTGCAGATACGAATGCCAGTGCGTTCAACCACCAATTTGCCGGCACCCGTAGCTCTTCCGAGCTTGCGATAAATCTTGATCGGAAGAGTTCATCGGTCGGCAGAAGCTTGTAAGCGATGAACAAGAGAACGGCGTAAAGATAGACCGAAGACAAATATCGTTTTTTCTGAACGCGAAGTAACGCCGCTGCACCAACAATCAGCGGGATCATGGTTAGAAACGCAACTTGGTTTGCGATCCGGAAAACCTCACTCATATCGCCACTGTTAGCAGCTCCCCCAGCCGACAGCTCCCGGTCGCCAGCAATCAACCGCGCAAGCTCCATCGCCAAGGACGCGTCCAGCAAGAATATCGAGGTCACTACCGCCAAAAAGGCCTCAAGGTACATTCGGTAGTAAATACAAGAGGCAATTGTGATTGCTGCGAAGATCAACGCGACCACCCACGCGCTTTCGCCGCCCCACCAGCTCACTTCAAACCAGCCATAAAGCGAAGCGAGCAGACAGGCCTTCCCGACAAGCAACAAGGACAACCATAACAGTCCCATAAAACTATATTGCCGTTCCAAAGAACTGTATGCATTGCGGAACTTTATTGCGGCGACGATTGTCGCGATCAAACCGATGATTGTGGTCACCACATACCATTCGCCATCAAAGCCAAGAATAGCCACGAGCCCGCCGATGGAAATGATCATCATGCCGAGAATGAAAAGACCGGCAATCACGCGGATGATGATGGCGAAGATGCCAAACTCGCCCTCCTTGCGCTCAGAAGGTTCGTCCCAATCACTCAGTTCCAGAGCCACGCCATAAGCATTCAAATCGCTTGTGACTTGTTCACGACTAATCATTTGTCCGCTCCACAACTGAAGCTTTGTTAAATCGGTGTGCGTTTAAAAACTTGATGCCGCCCCAAAAAATCCCTGCGATAATGGCGGCGCTAAAAATACCGCCACTAAGCAACCCGAGTTCGCCGGCATCAAACAAAGTTTCCGCAAAGAAGATCAAAAAGATTCCCGACAGAAGAATTGCGAGAACGAGCGACCAAATCTGCGCCGCAACTAAATTAGGAAACAACCGGAACGCCAAGACATATCCAAACGCAAAAATGCCCACCGACAATATGCCCGCTGGATGATGATAAGCGCCATCAAATGGGTCATAAGGAATGTCAAAACCGTATCGGATTTTGAATGCCCAAACGCCGATTACCGATGCCGATGTCGATACGGCAACAGCAAACCAAATCCATGAAAACCAATCGTGATCAGCCCACGCAAACCCTTTACGTTTACGTAGCGCATTTTGAAGTCCGTAAACCGTCAAAGTGAACAGCGCCACGACCACGTTGATCTCAAATCCGTCGCCGACTTGCTGCACCCAAATAGCATACAAAAAAATCACGACGATCAGCGTCCAAAGTGTCCAATGGGCTAGAGATTTGGATAGAACGACCCAAGGGAAAATCAGGATCGACCACATCATAAAGAGCTGAAATGCGTCGGCCCCTGTTTGGTAAATCTGTCCGAACACCGCCATAAATGCACCAACGAAAATGCTCGCACCCACCCCAAAGCTCTGCCCAGCAGGATGATCAAGTCCGCGCCAAATCGCACAGGCCGCACATGTGACCAAACCAAGGTTGATCAAACCGAGCTTTTGCCAACCCGGCATGTCTTTCCAGTTGAAAGCAAAAAAGAAAATCACGCCGGCGAGCAACAGAGCAACGCCGACGACCAAACTCACGCGATCAGCCCAGCGACCCCAAAGATTGCGCGGCGCATATTTCATCAAGAGAAATTGCAGCGCGGCCCGCGGGATTTTCCCGTCGCGGTATAGCGTTTCTATCTCGCCCACATTGGTAGGCTTTGGATCATTCGCTGTATCAGTCATAAAAAAGGGCACCAAAATGATGCCCTTCATAAGATTCGAATTCTGAACAAGGTGCAACCCTTACAAAGGGGGCCTCGTTAGAGCTTGGCGATAATCGCGTCGCCCATCTCCGCCGTCGTGACCTTCTTGCAGCCATCCTGCATGATGTCGCCTGTACGCAAACCTTCGTACAAAACGTCCGCGATGGCACCTTCTACTTTGTCAGCCAACTCAATCATTTCAAACGAATAGCGAAGCGCCATCGCAAAGCTTGCAATCATCGCGATCGGGTTAGCCATGCCTTGGCCAGCAATGTCTGGCGCGGAGCCGTGTACCGGTTCATATAGTGCCTTGCGTTTGCCCGTTTCAGCATCTGGCGCACCCAGTGAAGCAGACGGCAGCATGCCCAAAGAACCCGTAAGCATGGCAGCAGCATCTGACAAAATGTCGCCAAACAAGTTATCCGTTACAATCACGTCAAACTGTTTTGGGTTGCGCACCAACTGCATCGCGCAGTTATCCGCAAGGATATGGTCAAGCTGAACGTCAGAATGCTCATTTTGATGAATGGCTGAAACAACTTCGTGCCACAAAACACCTGATTTCATCACATTGCGTTTTTCAGACGAATGGACACGATTGTCGCGTGTCTTTGCCAAGTCAAACGCAACGCGTGCAATGCGCTCAATCTCGTAGGTTTCATAAACCTGCGTGTCGATTGCGCGTTTTTGGCCATCACCAAGATCGTGGATTTCTTTTGGCTCACCAAAATAAACGCCACCGGTTAGCTCACGAACAATAAGAATGTCGAGACCTTCGACAATTTCGCGCTTCAATGATGAACCATCCGCCAATGCCGGATAGCAAATGGCAGGGCGCAAGTTTGCGAACAAACCAAGGTCTTTGCGCAAACGAAGTAGACCCGCTTCAGGGCGCACCTCGTATGGCACATCGTCCCACTTTGGACCACCAACGGCACCGAAGATTACAGCATCAGCATCAAGCGCTTTCTGCATATCTTCTTCAGAAATAGCAACGCCGTGCGCATCATAGGCGGAACCGCCAACCAGACCTGTATCGGTGGTGAAGTTCGACTGACCTGACGCATTGAGATGCGCGATCAGTTTTTCAACTTCCGCCATGATTTCGGTGCCAATTCCGTCGCCGGGCAACAGAAACAGTTTTTGCTGAGCCATTGTTCTCGCCTTAATTCTCAAAATTCTTGCCGCTTTGCTACGCAATCAACACCGTGCTGGCAAGGCTGGTGCGCACAAAAACGTCTATAGTGAAATCACCCAAAAGATGTAGAGGGCACTAAAGGTGTCAACGATCGCGCACATTGGCGGATACCAAGCCACAACTTTCACCCCTGTACCGGTCCGGTGTTTTATCCAATCCCAAATGGCATGAAACAGCAATCCGGCCGCAATGAGCGCCGGGACGAATACCAAACCCAAAAGGGCAAGCGTAAGCGTCACAGCGGCCGCACCACCT
>CAJXLH010000038.1 GCA_913055925.1 uncultured Maritalea sp.
AGAATGCAAAAAGTCATCTGTCGCATCAAAGAAAAGCGTTGGATCAAGTGGTTTGTGTGAAAACACCGCTACAAGAACCATGGAAACGCCAAAGAATACAAACAGCCCGTTCTCATATTGCCCGCGACGCAAATCGGGCAAAGCATCGAGCAAAACGCCAAGGCCAAATGCCACAAAACCGAGCCGCATGAGCCATGCGCCCTGGACCATTTGGCCTGCTTGTTGGCTGGTGGTGTTGGCAACCCAATCGAACCCCGGATGCGCGAACAAAGGCCCAAAAACAATGGCACTAACAATGATGAAAACGCCCAAAGCGGTATAGCTACGCAGTATCATGTGCCTCCCTTGCCCGCTTTATGCAGGGCAAATGGGTGTTGCTCCATGATCAAGGTCAACTAGCGTTTTAGGCGTAGCTGGATAATATCGTGAGTGGATTCAAAATGGGGTTGCGGCAGTTCAAGAATTAGACTTGTCGGGTCACCCAACACTTCAAAAACGCACCCGACCTGATCACGGTCGGTGTCGCCTACATATTCTCTTGGTTCTTCATAACCATAGTGAGAAGCCCCGCGATACGAAACGCCATCTTCGGTATAGAATAAAGTGCCGGTAAAACGCTGCGAACCTGTTAGCTTTTCGATGAAAAGCTGCTCGCCATCATTTGAGATGCGACAGTCAAAATATTTGTAACTGGTGAGCGGCCCCAGGCCACCAAGTTTGATGGTGCGACATTGGTAATCGCCGGTTGGCACAACCTTCGGATCGCCAATTCCCTGACTGAACAACTTGGCAAGGATATCTCGTTCGGCAAGAGATGGACTCAACATGGCCTCGCCCAACCCTTTAAGTCGAGAATTCTCAATCGAATAGAGCCGAGAATAGTCGCGAGACGAAAGACCAAGTGCTTCAGGCGAACAGCTTTGCGCCAACACTGGGGAACTGAAAAGAGCGAAAACCGAAAGGATAAGATGTTTCGCTCTAATCATTCTTAGTCTCCCTTATTGGACGTCGCGAACGTCCACAAAATGTCCTGCAACCGCAGCAGCCGCAGCCATTGCCGGGCTAACCAAATGCGTCCGGCCTTTAAAGCCTTGGCGGCCCTCAAAGTTCCGGTTGGACGTTGAAGCGCAGCGCTCTTCTGGCTTCAACTTGTCGGCGTTCATCGCCAAACACATGGAACATCCCGGTTCGCGCCACTCGCAACCAGCATCGATAAAGATCTGGTGCAAACCTTCGGCTTCAGCCTGTGCTTTTACAACACCCGATCCTGGCACAATTAGGGCGCTCACATGGTCGGCAATCTTCTTGCCCTTCAAAATCTCTGCGGCAGCGCGGAAGTCTTCGATGCGGCCGTTGGTGCATGAACCAATAAAGATCTTGTCGATTTTGATATCGGTGATCTTTGTACCTGGCTTCAGACCCATATACTCAAGCGCGCGCCATTTTGATGCGCGTGTATTTTCGTTCTCGATATCATCCGGGTTTGGCACAACGCCAGTTACCGCCACAACATCTTCAGGCGAAGAGCCCCACGTTACAATCGGCGTGAGATTTTCAGCATCAAGAACGATCTCTTTGTCAAACACCGCACCCTCGTCAGTGTGCAATGTTTCCCAATAGGCTTTTGCCATGTCAAAAGCTTCGCCCTTCGGCGCACGTGGCTTGCCTTGAATATATTCAAATGTCTTCGCGTCCGGCGCAATAAGTCCAGCGCGGGCACCGCCTTCAATAGACATGTTACAAACGGTCATGCGACCTTCCATCGAAAGCGCTTCAATCGCTTCGCCGGCATATTCAATCACGTGACCGGTGCCACCCGCTGTACCGATTTCGCCAATGATCGCAAGAACGATATCTTTTGCTGTCACGCCATCGCGCAGTTTGCCGTTCACCGTCACGCGCATGTTTTTCGCTTTGGATTGGATTAGCGTCTGCGTCGCCAAAACGTGTTCAACTTCCGACGTGCCAATACCGTGCGCCAAAGCACCAAATGCACCATGAGTTGAAGTGTGGCTGTCACCACAAACAATCGTCATACCGGGAAGCGTGAAACCTTGCTCCGGCCCAACGATGTGCACAACACCTTGACGTTCATCAAGCTCGTCAAAATACTCAACGCCAAAATCAGCCGCGTTTTTCGCAAGCGTTTCCACTTGCAATTTGCTGTCTGGATCATCAATGCCTTGAGAGCGATCTGTAGTTGGCACGTTGTGATCAACCACGGCCAAAGTGCGTTTTGGCGCCCGAACATTTCGGCCCGCGATGCGCAAACCTTCAAAGGCTTGTGGACTGGTCACCTCATGCACCAGGTGCCGATCAATATAAAGAAGGCTCGTGCCGTCTTCATTATTGGCTACCAAGTGATCATCCCAGATCTTGTCATAAAGTGTGCGTGCGCCCGTCATCGACCTTTTTCTTTCCAACCAGCGATAGTGAAGATTAGCCAGAACTTTTAAGGGGCTGGCCGATTTGGGTCAAGGCTATCACGGTGCAATCCGTTCGCCAAAACCAACGTGAACGTACCCATGGGTACTTCCTACGACGAAATATCAACGCTTGCCGCCAAAATTCCTACTTCTTTTGTTTACCATGAAGGAATAGGCTCACCCTATGTCATCAAAAAGGGGTCACATCAGATGGCGCAGGATAAATCCTCACGCAAAGCGCAACTAATCGCAGCTGCGCATGAACTTCCCGCATCCGAAAAAAACTTTGCAAATTTTCTGGTTCACTTGGTCAACTCACTCGATGAATTTGACCTAACTCATTATAATTTAGATCAAATTCTACATTCGGCGCGCGATACTTTCGCAAATTTAGGCAAGCGCCAGTCCAAAGAACATGAGATCACCATCCAGCCGCTGGATGAACAATCAAACATCCACATCATCGACATATGCAACGAAGACATGCCGTTTATCGTTGATTCGTGTCTGGCAGCCATTCGCGCCTGCGGTGCTGATATTAAACTCTTTGCGCACCCGGTTTTGCCGCTAAAGATAAGCGGTGACACTGTGGAAGTGTTGGAAAAAGCAGCGCCCGACGCCGAACTTGAGAGCTTGTTGCATGTTCACGTAGACCCCGGCCTTGCACCCGACGCCCTTGAGAAAATTGAGGCCGAGTTGAATGTCGTTCTAACCCAAGTGCGCCACGCTGTTGAAGGCTGGCGCTCCATGCTTGAAAAACTCGGTGACGTGGTGCGCCAATACCGCAATAATCCGCCAAGTGTTGATGAAGCGGTGTTGTCCGAAAGCATGCACTTTTTGGGCTGGCTTGCAGACCACAATTTCACCTTCCTTGGCATGCGCGAATATCGCTATTCCGAAGTAGATGGCGAGCCAAATCTTGACCCTGTTGCCGATAGTGGCCTGGGCATTTTGTCCGATCCAGAACTCTATTTCCTTCGCCACGGCGAAGAATATGTCGAGATGACCGCGCAACATGCGGACTTCTTGAAAAAATCTGCGCCATTGATGGTTACCAAGGCCAATATTCAATCTGTCGTGCACCGTCGTGCGCATATGGACTATATAGGCATCAAGCTCTTTGATGAAAACGGCAACATTGCTGGTGAGTTGCGCATTCTAGGCCTGTTCACCTCGATGTCTCTGGCAACGCCGCATACCGAGGTGCCGCTACTGCGCCAAAAAGTTATGGCGGTGATGCAGCGCTCTGGTTTGCACCCAAGTTCACACTCTGGCAAAGCGCTAATGAACGCGCTCGACAATTATCCGCGCGAAGAGCTTTTCCAAATCAGCGAAGATTTGCTGTTTGAATTTGCCACAACGGTGTCTGCCTTGGCCGACCGACCACAAGTGCGCGTACTGCCACGAATTGACCCCTTCGATAACTTTGTCTCCGTGCTTATGTATATGGCACGCGACAAATACAACTCGTCCTTGCGCGAACAAGTCGGCGTTTATCTCGCGGAAAAGTATGACGCGCGCGTCTCCGCCTACTATCCGAACTTTCCTGAGGGCGAGTTGGTGCGGGTGCACTTCATCCTTGGCCGGAATGGCGGCAAGACGCCTGAACCGAGCCGTGACGAGCTAGAAGCTCACATCACGCAGCTTACACTCACTTATGGTGATCGCCTGCTCGCCGCTGCCGAAAACCCGCGCGAAGTACTCGACTATGTGAACGGCTTCACCAACGCCTATCAAGAAAAGTACGATCACGCCGAAGCATTGCGCGATATCGAACAGTTCAAACTATTGATGAGCGACGAGCAAATCGCCGTCCGCCTGAGCAAACATGCGAGACGTGAGGGCGCCTACTCCCTCAAGCTCTATCATCGTTCAACCGCGATCCCGCTGAGCGCTCGTGTACCAATGCTTGAAAACTTTGGTTTCCGTGTGGTGAATGAACGAACCTACACGGTGACGCCCGAGAATACCGACGATCGTGTGATGCACGACATGACCCTAAAAACACCGGGGAACGATGCCGACCTGACTGAGATCGACAATGTGATCGAGCGAGCGCTGAAAGCGGTTTGGTATTCCGATGCGGAAAATGACGGATACAATCAGCTTACCATCAATGCCAAGCTCGAATGGGACGACGTCACCATTGTGCGGGCGCTCGGGAAATATCTAAAGCAAACCGGCATCACCTACTCACAGCGTTATATGTGGAACACGCTGGCCAAACATCCTGACGTGGCCCAAGCCATTGTTGATTTGTTCCATGCGCGCCATGCGCCGGATTTCGTTGGCGATCGCACGAGTGTTGAAGCAGGTGCGCGCGACACGATCTACAACGCGCTTCAAACCATTACGTCCCTTGACGACGACACAATTGTCCGTCGCTTCGTAAACCTTGTGGATTCAAGCCTGCGCACAAACTTCTTTCAGCGCGTCGACGGCAAGCGTCGGCCGGCATTGGCGGTCAAATATGATGCGTCAAAAATTGAAGGCTTACCAGAACCGCGGCCATTCCGTGAAATTCACGTCTACAGCCCAAGGGTTGAGGGCGTGCACTTACGTGGTGGCATGATCGCCCGCGGTGGATTGCGCTGGTCGGATCGACCTGAAGACTTCCGAACCGAGATTCTTGGCCTTGTGAAGGCCCAGATGGTGAAGAACGCTGTGATTGTCCCCTTAGGTGCAAAAGGCGGCTTCGTGCCCAAACGCATGCCGGAAAACCCTTCACGTGAAGAGTTCATCGCAGAGGGCACAGCCTGCTACAAGATTTTCATTGGATCTCTTTTGGACATCACCGACAATTTAGACGGCGATAAAGTTGTGCCACCGAACGCTGTGGTGCGCCAAGATGGCGACGATCCATATCTCGTGGTAGCGGCAGACAAAGGAACAGCCACGTTCTCCGATACGGCGAACGCCATCGCAGATGAACGCGGCTTCTGGTTGTCCGATGCTTTTGCCTCAGGTGGTTCAGTTGGTTATGACCACAAGAAAATGGGCATTACCGCGCGCGGCGGCTGGGAAGCGGTAAAACGCCATTTCCGAGAAATGAACCACGACATTCAAAACACCCCATTCACAGCTGTGGGTGTGGGCGATATGTCCGGTGATGTTTTCGGCAATGGTATGCTGTTGTCCAAAGCGACAAAACTGATCGCTGCTTTTGATCACCGCGATATATTCATCGATCCAGATCCCGACCCCGCGACCACTTGGGAAGAACGCAAACGCATTTTCGATCTCGGGCGTTCAAGCTGGCAGGATTACGATCAATCGCTCTTGTCTGAAGGCGGCGGCATCTATCCACGTTCATCAAAGTCTATTCAATTAAGCCCGGAAGCTGTTGCAGCACTCGGCCTTGAAAAAGACGAGATGACACCAAACGAATTGATGCGCGCGATCTTGGTCTCAAAAGTCGATCTTTTGTGGTTTGGCGGGATCGGCACCTATGTCCGCGCAAGCTCTGAAAGCGACGCCGACGCTGGTGACCGCGCCAACGATGCAATCCGCATCACAGGTGAAGAGGTGGGCGCAAAAGTGATTGGCGAAGGTGCAAACCTTGGCATAACGCAATTGGCCCGTGTCGAATTCGCCGCTCATGGTGGACGGGTAAACACCGACGCCATCGACAATTCGGCTGGTGTGAACTCCTCCGACTTGGAAGTAAACATCAAAATCGCCCTTGGCACCGTGGTACGCGACGGCAATCTTGATTATGAAAGCCGCAATCAGTTCTTGGCAGAAATGACGGACGAAGTTGCAGAGCTTTGCCTACGCAACAACTATCTGCAAACACTTGCGATCTCGCTTGCCGAACGGCGTCAGCTAGAAGATTTGCCGTATCACGCCGACTTCATCAAAGCACTTGAAGCTGAAGGTCACCTCAATCGAAAAGTTGAGTTTTTGCCAAAGCATGTGGATTTGATGGAACGCGAAGCCAACGAGGCAGGACTTTATCGTCCCGAGTTGGCGGTAATCTTGGCCTACGCCAAAAACACGCTTTACGCGCAGCTTTTGGACAGCGAAGTGCCTGATGATCCATATCTTGGCAAAGAACTGTTCCGCTATTTCCCTGACCAACTGGCGGACCGCTATCCAGATTCGATCAAAAATCACCGTCTACGCCGCGAAGTGATCGCAACCGTTCTTTCAAACGCAATGATTAACCGTGGTGGACCAGACTTCGTGCATCGCACGGCCGCGGCCACAGGTTCAGATCCATCGCAGGTTGCGGCAGCATACGCCGCGGCGCGCGACAGTTTCGGGCTCACCCAAATGAACCTAGAAATCGATGCGCTGGACAACAAGGTTGATGGCGCTACTCAGCTTGAGCTGTATGACGAACTGCGCAACTTGCTTCTTCAACAAACGGCATGGTTCTTGCGAA
This sequence comes from uncultured Maritalea sp., assembly GCA_913055925.1. Lineage (GTDB taxonomy): Bacteria > Pseudomonadota > Alphaproteobacteria > Rhizobiales > Devosiaceae > Maritalea. Next base: position 6,814 of record CAJXLH010000038.1, read on the forward strand.
ATGTCGACTTCTCTGATGGCATCTCTGCGGTTGTTGAAACCTATGGCAAAGGCATTGAAACGATCCGTGCAATGCTCGATGAGATTCTGCCAAGCTTTGTCGCAAGTTCTGTGTCAGAGCAAGCGGCAAGTTTTGTCAATGGCGGCGCGCCCGAACCATTGGCCAAACGTATTTCACAATTGTCCGCCCTCACGCTTGGGTCAGAAATTGTGCTCGTAAGTGAGCGGGCTGGCATCTCGGTTGAAGATGCCGCGCGCACCTACTTTGAGGTCTTGCAGACATTTAAGTTGGGTCACATCACCGAACAAGTTCATAAGATTGAGGTCAAAGACTATTATGATCGTTTGGCACTTGATCGGGCACTGGCCAACTTGATGCGCGCCCAGCGCGATATCACACTCGATGTGCTTAGCTTTAACGCCTCTGACGTTGAAACAGGCCTTAACGCTTGGCACGAAGCACGTCGTGACGACATCGACCGCACCAAAGAAATGGTGGAAGGCATAACCGAAAGCACGTTAGGCGTCTCACGCCTTTCCGTCGCCGCTGGTCTTTTGTCTGATCTCGCACGCGGATAAGAAATCTGGCCCGACGCCGCAGTGTCGGGCCTTCATACTCTTGTTGTGAAAACTGCCTATTCCCTCACATCAGTTTGACGCTTAAAGTAGCGCAAATATTTAGGGGGAATATGATGGCTGACAATCAAACCATGTCGGGTGTGCAAAACCAGACGGCGTCGAAAAAGGCGCGTGTCAGCTGGATGTTTTTCGATTGGGCAGCGCAACCTTTCCACACGATCATTCTCACCTTTATTTTCGGGCCGTACTTCACCCATCATCTGGCTGCCAATGGTGCAGAAGCGCAAGCGGCGTGGGGCATGGCTGTCGCTATTGGCGGCCTATCAATCGCATTTTTGGCACCGATCCTTGGGGCCATTTCAGATGCAACCGGCCCCCGCAAACCCTACATTGCCTTCTTCTCAGTTTTGGCCATAGTTGGGGCTTTCGCCCTTTATTTTGCCGTGCCCGGCAGCCAAAACGCAGTACCAATCGCGTTGGTTGGTCTTGTGGTCGCAATGATCGGCTTTGAGTTCGCCGCCATTTTCAACAACGCAATGATGCCAGACCTTGTCACACGCGAGGAACTTGGTGAACTCTCGGGCAATGGTTGGGCACTCGGTTATGCTGGCGGCGTTACATCGCTCATATTTGTTCTTGCATTTATGGCCACAAGCGATGCCGAAACCGGCAAAACAATTATTGGGCTCGACCCAATCTTTGGGCTGGATGGGAAAAGCTATCAAGGAGACCGTGCGTCTGGACCGTTCACGTCAATTTGGTACATCATTTTTGTGGTGCCACTATTCCTGTTCGTCCCCGACGCGAAAAAGCGAGCGCAAACGCAAAATGCAGTTTCCGCCGGTCTAAAAAAGCTGGTGACGACAATCCGCACATTGCCCGAGCGCAGAAGCTATTTTGCTTTCCTATTATCATCACTTTTCTACCGAGATGGCTTGAACGCGCTATACACATTTGGCGGCATCTATGCTGCGGGTGTATTAGGCTTGAGCGTTACACAAGTAGGAATTTTCGGCATCATCGCCGCGCTTGCTGGTGTATTTGGCGCCTTGATCGGCGGCAAAATGGACAAACGATTTGGTCCTAAGCCAGTGGTTGGCTTTTCGTGTTTTGTGTTGGTTGTCGCCTGCTTGCTCGTCGTTTCTACAACGCAAAGCTATGTATTCTTCGCCATTCCTGTCGCTGCTGAAAGCAGTGCGCCGCTCATCACATTCTACATCGCTGGCACGCTGATCGGCGCATTTGGTGGCGCCATTCAGGCGGCATCTCGCACGCTCCTCGTGCATCAAGTTGAACATGATGAGGTCACCGAAGCATTCGGCCTCTATGCATTTTCAGGTCGTGCAACAACCTTCATCGGACCGCTCTCTGTGGCTGCCGTCACCGCGTGGACAGGATCGCAACAACTTGGCATTTCGCCAGTTGTCATCCTCATGCTCTTAGGATTAATCGGCTTGTTCTTCGTCAAACAAAAAGGGTCGGCTCAATAGCCGACCCTAATCAAAACTAACAATGAAAGGCTCAATTAGCCTTCTTTGTTGTAAAGCTCGATGCTGTCCAAAACGATCTGTTTTGCGACATCTACGCCCTTAATGCCTTCAATCTTTGCCCATTTGCCAGGCTCAAGATCTTTATAGTGCTTGAAGAAGTGTTCAACTTTTTCAATCTCAATTTTCGGCATATCTTCGACATCATTGATGCCTTCATAAGACTTGGTCAGCTTTGAAATTGGCAGAGCCAGAAGCTTCTCATCCATGCCGCCATCATCTTCCATCACCAAAACGCCGATTGGGCGACACTTGATCACAGCACCCGGCATAATTGGGCGAGAGTTCATCACAACAACGTCCAAAGGATCGCCATCACCGCAAAGTGTGTTTGGCACAAAGCCGTAATTGCCCGGGTAGCGCATTGGCGTGTGCAAGAAACGGTCAACGAAAATCGCGCCGCTATCTTTGTCAAACTCATATTTGATCGGCTCGCCGCCAACTGGCACTTCGATCACAACATTGATTTCTTCCGGCGGATTTTTGCCCGCGCCAATTGCATTAAGATCCATCAAATTGCTCCTCATGATGAACAAAATCTCGCGTTTCGCGAGAACTAATGCCTAGGCACCGCCACGATTGCAAGCCATAATGCCCAAAACGCGGTAATTTGCCTTTTTTGGGAGGAACAAAATGCGCAAAACTATGCTCGGTGCCGTTCTGATTGAACTCACACTCATCGCTTTATTGACCACTGGCGCCTTTGCGCAAAACAACGACAGTGCTTATACAAAAATCAATCTCGACAATGATTGTTCAATCATTGAGGCAGATGACTTTGGCGCCACTTTTGCTTGTCCCGGCTACAAGGGTTATCCAGTTATGGTCGCAGAAGGCGATCTACGCATGTTCGTCAGTTATGGGCTAAATTCACTAAATGAGGTGGCGGCACAGCAAACTCTCGCCCCGTTTAACACTGTCGGTGAAACACTAGAATGGCGCCTTGCCAACTATGCGAAGGGCTGGACGCCCATCGCAACAATACTGCGTTACTACACCGATGACGGCATGGGCGACAAAGAACAGATTTTGGTTGTCACCAAAGTTCAACAAGGCGCGACCTGCCAAATCGCACATGTAAACGCAAGTAAATACAAAAATGCCAACCAAATCGCCCGCGACATTGCCGACGATATGGCCGAAAGCTTTGACTGCTCAAATCAACCGATTGTCTGGGGCGAATAGACTTTATAGCAAAACTCGCCGAGTGATGAATTCTGGACCGCTAAGTCTACATGCAGCTAATGCATAGGCGGTCAGCTCGGCGCACGTTTGCGCCGCGCCGTCGCAGGTTCACTGATTTGCATAAGACGGCGTTAGCCTCTCATGCAAATCATGGTGCGAACCGTGAGACAATTAATGCCGGAAGTGACGCATACCCGTGAACACCATCGCAATGCCCGCTTCATCAGCCGCGGCTATCACTTCGTCATCACGAATAGAGCCACCCGGCTGGATGACGGCCGTCGCGCCGGCTTCTACCGCTGAGAGCAAGCCATCAGCAAATGGGAAGAAGGCATCAGAGGCCACAACAGAACCTTCTGTTAGCGCGCCTTTTTGTTTGATCGCTTTTGCCGCATCTTTGGATTTGCGGTGTGCGATACGGGCTGAATCTACACGGCTCATTTGCCCTGCACCAATGCCAACGGTTGAACCTTCTTTCGCATAGATGATGGCGTTTGATTTAACGTGCTTTGCCACGATCGCTGCAATCTTTAGGTCGGCAAGTTCTTGCTCAGTTGGTTGGCGCTTAGTCACAACTTTCAGTTCACAATCCGCAACGCTTTTGTTGTCACGCGATTGAACCAAAAGGCCGCCAGAAACTGACTTCACCAAAAGGCCGTCTTTCTTGGTGTCACTCAAGCCGCCAGTGAGCAACAAACGTAGATTTTTCTTAGTCTCGAAAATCGCTAACGCCTGTGGTGTCGCGCTTGGCGCGATGATCACTTCTGTGAACACCTCGATGATCTTCTCTGCAACATCTGCGTCAATTTCTTTATTGAGCGCAACAATGCCGCCAAATGCTGAAACAGGATCACAGCGAAGTGCCTTTTCGTAGGCCTCCACCAAGTTGCCACCCAATCCAACGCCACATGGGTTGGCATGTTTGATGATCGCAACTGCCGCTGTTTCGTTTGGATCAAATTCGCTAACCAACTCAAACGCGGCGTCGGTATCATTGATATTGTTATAGGAAAGCGCTTTGCCCTGAATTTGGTCTGCTGTTGCAACACCAACCCGATCAGATCCATCTTTGTAAAACGCAGCCCACTGATGCGGGTTTTCACCATAACGCATCACTTGATCAAGCTTGCCCGCAAAGTTGCGGAACGGCATATCATCCATTTCCAACGTTTCAGCAAACCAGTTGGAAATCGAGGCATCGTAAGACGCGGTGCGCGCATAGGCTTTGGCCGCAAAACGTTGGCGCGACTTCAAGGAAACCTCGCCATTTTCTTTCAACTCGTCAGCGACTTTGTCATAATCGTCTGGATCAACAATTACGGTTACAGCGGCATGGTTTTTGGCCGCCGCGCGGATCATGGCTGGACCACCAATATCAATATTCTCAATGGCCGTATCGTAATCCGCACCCGCTTTGACGGTGGCAACAAATGGATACAAATTCACCACCAACAAATCGATATTGGAGATTTGGTGAATGCGCATCGCGCTTTTGTGGTTTTCACTGTCGCGGCGCGCCAACAAACCGCCATGAATTTTTGGGTGAAGGGTTTTCACCCGCCCATCCATCATTTCAGGAAAACCAGTGACCTCTGCCACGTCGATGACAGGAATCTTTTCATCTTCCAGCATTTTTTTGGTGCCGCCGGTGGAAATAAGTTCAACACCTTGGGCCACCAAAAGGCGGGCAAAGTCGGCAAGGCCGGTTTTATCGGAAACGGAAAGGAGGGCGCGTTTGATGGTCACGTCAGAAACTCGTCTGTTGTTGATCACGTTAAAAAGCGCATAAGCGCTGTTGGCGCTTCGCTATCATGATCGGTGAAGAAAAGAAACATCGAGCTTTTGATCAAAAGATCAAATAACGCCCCCTATGGCGAAGGTGCGAAGGTCCAAACAATCTCTTGCTCTGGTTTTGCTGTCGTGCTCAACACAATTTGCTGCGTTTCAGCCAAGCCTTTGTGCGGGGAATATCGCGCACTCGCTTCCACCATGGCGCTTGCCCCCTCCCAGATGAAGACCCAATGAGCACCAGAACGCAAAACCAAACGAATTTGTGTTTGCTCTTCATTGATTTCCGCCTGAACGCCCGGCCCCAGATGGAAACGCAGCAACAACTCGTCAGGCGCATGCTTATGGCTCATATCGCATTTGATATGATCCTGCCCCAAAACAGCGTCACCTTCACGTCGCAACATATTGATGGAACGACGGTGTTCCACGCCCGCGAGAGATAAATAACCAAGATTTTTGATGTCAAACCGATGATCGCCTGCATCAAACGAGATTTTCTGCTGCGCGTTTCCTGAAATGTGGGCTGCCAGAATTTTGTCTGACTTATGCGGATACTTTCCCGCATACTCAATTTCTAAACTCGTATGGGTCGCCGGCAACTTAAACAATGCTCGGTCGTCGCCGAATGACATCGGGCCAGGGCCACAATTTGAAACGATCAAATCATTTCGGGTGCTAAACTCGAAGCTCGCACCACCAGCATGGATGTGATCGCCAAAGTCTTCGCCCATTGAAACCCCAGAATCCAAAAGCAATTTGGAGTTGTTGCCCAATAGCATGCCATAGCCGCTAGCGAGTTTACCTGTCTCTAAGTCCAACGCGCCCGAAGCGCGAGATTGAACGGCAAGTAACAGTTCATGCGGCACGGCTCGAGTATTGTTGAAAAAAGCCAATTCACCTGTTGTATGCATCATCATCGCAAGGCAACGGTGCATGCGCTCGAGAACGTTGGCAAAAACTTGCCCGCGATTTGGCGCGATCGGTGTTACCGCATGACGAACCGGTATCATCTCTAGCAACAATAAGAATTGCTCTTCAATGTTGCGCGAGCGGTGCAGACCCATTTCGTCAATTTGGCGCTCGAGCCCCAACAAAGCGCGATCCAGATATCGCTCGATTTCTTCTTTGGGTTTTTCAAACGCAATGGCAGCACCCAACAAGGCGACACGCATTAATAGCCGCCGCGCAGGATCAGCCTCAAAATTCACGCGGACTTTGAGGTTTTGAACTTGTTCAGCCAAACAGCGTTCAACCACACTACGGCGCTGATC
>CAJXLH010000039.1 GCA_913055925.1 uncultured Maritalea sp.
TGCCCAAACCGATGATCATAAGATGTCCTATTGAAGGCCGCGACTACCAGGCTTTACCGCAGGAATGGCGGCCAGCTCCGGTGGCAGATTGTCTGCTGGATATGCCGGAACTTTAAAGCCAGTAAGCGACACAAGCGGCACGCCAACATCAGCTTCTCCGTCGGAGCGGTCGACAAGACACGCTGCAGCCACAACGTCTGCGCCTAGCTCTTTAAGCGTTTCGATGCATTCACGAATGGACAGTCCGGTTGAGACAATATCTTCAACAACGATGACCTTCTCGCCCTTTTGCACCTCGAAACCGCGTCGCAGCTCAAACTTACCGTTTACGCGCTCGGTAAAGATTGCCGGCTTTTTCAAATGACGAGAGGTTTCGTAGCCCGGGATAATGCCGCCAATTGCTGGGGAAACAACCTGCGAGATGTCACCGTATCCTTCAGCGATGATTTTTTCTGCAAGCGCTTTGCACAAAATCTCTGCTTTGTCCGCATACATGAACACGCGTTGCTTTTGCAAAAACGTAGCTGAACGTAGACCGCTCGACAGGATGAAATGTCCATCCAAAATGGCATCGCAGGATCGAAATACGTCTAAAACTTCTTGGCTATTCACTATTTTCCCCTTGTGTAATTTCTTGGTATTTGCGGCTCATTTCCGCGATGATTTCTGCTTCTGCCGAAGATGAACGCGTCACTTTCGCTACACCAACGATGCGCCCGAGTGTGGCAATGACATCGTTTAGCTGCGTAATGTCCGCCAAATCGAGCTGGAACAGCATTTCGTTGAAGTCTGCATGTGCTGATCTGGAGACAAGGTTAGAAATGTTCGCTCCCGCGGCCGCAATAGCGGAAGTAATTTGCGCCAGAATGCCGGGCTTGTTCACCGATTGCACCGAGATAACCGCCGAGAATGACGTTTGATCGTTTTCCGCAAGGTTCCAGAGCACATCGACCCATAAGACAGGCTGGTCGTGATAGTCGGGCAGCGCATCGGAACCAATTGGATAGATGGTCAGCGCCTGATCTTCAGGCAAAATTCCGACCATGCGATCGCCCGGCACCACCCCTTCAGCCGCAATTTCCACTTTGGTGGAGAAATCGAGACTTGAGAACGCCAAGCTGGACGCCGCTGGTACCTTTTGACCGCCCGGCACACGGAATTTAAAACTCTTGCCGTCGGCAAGCGAAAACCAACCATCGGCAGAAGTGCCAACACGCAAATCAAGCGGCTTGCGTTTTTTGTTCTTTTCCGCCGTCGCCCCAATCACTTCATCCAGATGCGCGATTAGATCTTCGCTTGAAAGTGTGGCCTCACCCAACGCTTGATAAAGCGCCTCTTCGGATTTGATGCCGAGTGCCTCGAGAAGGTTTTCAGTTTCGACGGGACCTAGTGTAATGGCTTCGCGCTCCAAGATGGCCTCAAAGACTTGTCGTCCTAAGCCTTCTGCACGTTTTTGCGCCGCCAAGCGTAGTGAGCGACGAATGGCATGACGGGCTTTACCGGTGGTGGCGATGTTTTCCCAATTCGGTGGCGGCACATGCTCTTGGTCACGGATGACTTCCACCTCGTCACCATTGCGCAACTGCGAATTGAGCGGCATTACCGCACCGTTGATTTTGCAGCCAACACATGTATCGCCAATATCGGTATGGACTGCATAGGCAAAGTCAATCGGTGTCGCCCCGCGTGGCAAAGCAATCAAACGGCCCCTTGGGGTGAAGCAGAACACTTGATCTTGAAAAAGCTCAAGTTTGGTATGCTCCAAAAACTCTTGTGGGTTTTCGCCTTTGGTCAGATGCTCGATGGTTGAGCGCAGCCAGCCATAAGCACGGCTTTCTTGCGCCAGGCGCCCCATATCGCCAGAAATGCCTTCTTTATAAAGCGCATGAGCAGCGATACCGAGTTCGGCAATTCGATGCATTTCTTGCGTGCGAATTTGCAGTTCCACCCGCTGACGTCGCGGGCCCACAATGGTGGTGTGGATAGAGCGATAGTCATTTTGCTTCGGCGTAGAGATATAATCTTTAAAACGCCCCGGCACGACGGACCAGGTGGTGTGCACCACGCCGAGCGTGCGATAGCAACTCGCCGTATCCTCAACCACCACGCGAAAGCCAATAATGTCGGATAGTTGCTCGAGCGCAATCGATTTGCGTTCCATCTTTCTAAAGATCGAGAACGGAGATTTCAGGCGCGCGCTTACATCTGCGCGAATGCCCTCCTCCAAAAAGCGGCCAGCAAGCTCCAAACGAATTTCATCGATGATCTTGCGGTTCTCTTCTTCATAAGTCGCAAGTCTGTCAGAAATGGCTTTGTGATGCTCAGGGTGCAACGTCTTAAAAGACAGCTCTTCTAACTCGGAGCGCATGTCCTGCATACCCATTCGCCCAGCCAATGGCGCATAAATGTCCATTGTTTCTTGCGCGATGCGCTTGCGTTTGTGTTCCGGCACGAAGTCGAGCGTTCGCATATTGTGCAAGCGGTCGGCAAGCTTCACCAGCAAAACGCGCACATCTTCTGAAATGGCGAGCAGCAATTTGCGTAAGTTTTCAGCCTGTGCCTCTTCGCGAGAGGTCAGGTTCAAACGCTCAATTTTTGTCAGTCCTTCGACGATTGCACCAATTTCATGGCCGAACAACTGGTCGATCTCCGCGCGCGTCGCGTCCGTATCTTCAATGGTGTCGTGCAATAGTGCGACGGCAATTGTTGCATCATCCAAATGCAACTCGGTTAGAATGGCCGCCACTTCCAGCGGGTGCGCGAAATAAGGGTCACCAGAAGCACGCGTTTGAGAGCCGTGCTTTCGCATGCCATAAACATAGGCCTTGTTTAAAAGTGCCTCATCAGCTTTCGGGTTGTATGCTTGCACGAGCTCGACGAGCTCATATTGACGCATCATAAGATTTAGTGCCGCTCCTGCTCACACTGAGCATTCTTCTCACAAAAAAGGCGTCGTTGCCGACGCCTAAAATCTAACCGTATGCCCATGAAGGGCGCAACATTTAATCGTCGCGGCGCTCTGGCGGCGCAAGGCCTTCGATACCGGCAAGCAATTCTTCTTCGCTCATGGTATCGAAAACAACGCCGTCATCAGCATCGCCAGCGCTTTCGATCATTGGTGCTGTTTCTGGCTCTGGCTCATCCACTTCCACATATTTTTGAAGTGAGTGGATCAAATCTTCTTTAAGATCACCTGATGAGATTGTGCCATCGCCGATTTCACGTAGCGCAACAACAGGGTTTTTGTCGTTGTCACGATCAACAGTGATTGCTGAACCAGATGAGATCAACCGCGCACGATGCGAGGCCAAAAGCACAAGTTCAAAGCGATTTGGGATTTTTTCGATACAATCTTCTACGGTGACGCGCGCCAAGAGAAAACTCCAATGTCTTTATATAGGCCGCTGTGCTTACAACATAAGCAATTTCAATACAAGACCCTATTATCGGCAGGATTGTTCGAAATTTTTTAGTCGACACATTCGGTTTATTTAATCTATTAAGCAACCATGAACCAAGTAGTGTGATTTGCGTACATAATTGCTACACTTTTGCGGGGTGAGCGACAAAATACCGAATCATACGGTAACTGATTGTCAAAACAAGCAAGTGATAATACTTGTTAATTGCAAAGTAAGGCAGTTTTACTGAATGTTTGATCCAAGTGAGAAAATTGTCCTGTTTATGGACGGTGCCAACCTTTATGCCACCGCAAAGGCATTAGGCGCAGAGCTTGATTACCGACGTATGCTGGCAGAGTTTCAAAGCCAAGCATATTTGCTAAGGGCGTATTATTATACTGCTCTTGTTGAAGACCAAGAATATTCCTCCATTCGCCCCCTTATCGATTGGTTGGACTATAATGGTTATACGGTGATCACAAAGCCCGCCAAAGAGTTTGTGGACTATCAAGGTCGGCGTAAAATCAAAGGCAATATGGACATCGAAATTACAATCGATGCTCTTGAGCTATCAGATCATTTTGACCATCTCGTGCTCTTTTCCGGCGACGGTGACTTCACCGCGTTGGTGGCAGCGCTGCAAAAGCGCGGTAAAAAAGTCACGGTTGTGTCAACAAAAGCTACAGCTTCTCCGATGATTTCGGACGATCTACGTCGCCAAGCTGACTACTTTATGGACATTGCTGACTTGGCAAAGTCTGTTGGTCGCGCTACTGACGAAAGTTCAAGCTAACAACTTTTGGTATAAGCGTTTTGATCGAAACTAATCCGCCACTGGACTGTCAACTGTGCCCGCGGCTGGTTGAATATCGTCACGACGCTCAAGAGAAGTTTCCAGATTGGCACAATGCACCCGTGCCAAACTGGTCTGCACCTCACCCAAAACTTATGATTGTCGGGCTCGCGCCAGGTTTGCGCGGGGCCAATCGCACTGGCCGCCCGTTCACTGGGGATTGGGCCGGCGATCTGCTTTACCAAACGCTGGTCAAATTTGGCTTTGCGAAAGGCCAATATGGTCAGTCATCTGATGATGGGCTTGAGCTGATTGACGCGATTATCGTCAACGCGGTGCGCTGCGTGCCGCCGGAAAACAAACCCGTTGGCGCTGAAATCAACGCCTGCCGCCCTTTCCTCACCGCCACGGTTAAAGATTGTACAGACGTCAAATGCGTCGTCGCACTCGGTGGCATCGCACACAATTCATTTCTGACCGTTTTTGGCGTGAAGAAAAAAGATCACCCATTTGGCCACGGCAACGAACATGCTTTGCCAAATGGCGCGACCCTTGTCGATAGCTATCACTGCTCGCGATACAACACGAACACAGGTCGTTTAACCGAAGAAATGTTTGAAAGCATTTTTGAGCGCGCCCGCGAGATTATCGGATAAGTTCAGCCGAAATCCTTCATCAAGCGAGACTTTTGGCGGTTCCAATCGCGATCGCGTTCTGTTTGGCGTTTATCGTGATTTTGCTTGCCTTTAGCCAATCCGATCAACAGCTTAGCTTTACCACGGTCATTGAAGTAGAGCTTGAGCGGCACGATGGTATTGCCTTGCTTTTCAACCGCACCCATCAATCGGCCGATTTCACGCTTTGACAGCAACAATTTGCGGCGACGCCGCTCTTCGTGGTTGAACCGGTTGCCTTGCGAATATTCTGGAATATGCGCGTTAATCAGCCAAATTTCACCCTCTTCAGGGGTGGCGTAGCTCTCTGTAATTTGCGCCTTGCCGTTGCGAAGCGACTTCACCTCCGTGCCGGTCAGCACCATCCCCGCTTCAAAAGTATCAAGGATTTCATAGTCGAAACGGGCCCGGCGGTTCTCAGCCACCAAACCCGAAATCGCTTTATCCTTTTTCTTTTTCGCAGCCATCGGCGTTACACAAGACCCGCATGTTCGATAGCCGCGTCAACTGCCGCTTTTGTTGAGTCAGAAATCGGCGCTAGTGGCAAGCGCACATCTGCCTCACAAAGGCCAAGGCGCGAAGCAACATATTTCACAGGAACCGGGTTGGGATCTTTAAACAATGCTGTGTGCAATGGCGCTAGTTTATCCTGCACTGCCAAGGCTTTAGCATAATCGCCCGAAAGACTAGCTTCCTGCATTTCATTGCAAAGCGCTGGCGCGATGTTTGATGTCACCGAGATACAACCATGACCGCCGTGTGCATTATACCCAAGCGCGGAAATGTCTTCACCAGACAAATGCACGAAATCATCGTCCAAATAGTGGCGTTGTAGACTCATGCGAGCCATGTCCGCTGTGGCATCTTTCACGCCGACAATGTTTGGGCAGTCCTTGCGCAAACGCACCATGGTTTCAATTGAGATATCAACAATCGAACGACCCGGAATGTTGTACAAAAAGACAGGCAAATCCATCGCGTTCGCAATTGCAGCAAAGTGCTGATAGAGGCCCTCTTGGTTCGGCTTATTGTAGTATGGCGCGACAGATAAAATGGCGTCAGCACCAACCTTTTGAGCAAATTTAGCAAAGCCAATGGCTTCTTCGGTAGAATTTGACCCGGCACCTGCAATTACAGGCACACGTTTCTTTGTGGTTTCCACGCAAATCTCAATTACCCGCTCGTGTTCAGCATGGCTAACTGTAGGGCTTTCTCCGGTTGTGCCCACAGGCACCAAACCTTTTGTTCCCTCAGTGATTTGCCAGTCTACGAAACGGGAAAATGCGTCTTCATCAACCGCACCGTTTTTAAACGGTGTGATCAAGGCCGTAATAGAACCACGAAACATGCTAGTTTTCCCTCTTACTCAAATCAGTTCGCACTGTTGACAACATGTTGTCGCCAAAAGGTCAAATATTTTCCTAAATTTGAACCCGATTGGGCCGAAGTTTCAGACCATATTCTGCGTGAATTAAGGCGGCAAGTCGGCACAGCGATTTTTTTGCATCTTGGAAAACAAAATAAACCGATCATTCACCTTAACTCGCTAATTTTGATCTTGGTTGTGCTGGGGGGCGCACCGCCGTTGAAAACTAGTTTTGCGTGTCAAACGGAATTACAATGCCCAAACTTACAAACAACATTTCGGTTGTTCGTTTTCGCTCGTGCACGGTACTCGCGGCAGGACTAAGTCTCCTGTTGTCTAGCGCCGTGCCGAGTATTGCTCAGCAACAAATTGACCCAACAACAACCAGCTCGGTAAGTACCAATGTTGCGACAACGCGTCCAGCAAAGGGAAGCCAGCGTTTTCAGAATGCCCTTTCAGCGCTCAAAAAAGGCGACTATGAAGCCGCTTATGGTGCTGCGCGGGGTCTTGATGACAATGTCGAGCGTCGCGCGCTGCAGTGGGCTGCAATTTACTTTGGCAATGGTGAAATAGACCACCAAACGGTTTTGCGCTTTCAGGCAGACGCACCGCATTTTGCTTCTGCGAAGACCTACAAGACCCGTATGGAGCAAGCGCTAACGGATACAAATCCAAGCGCTGCGACCACTATCCAGTTGTTGGGCGGCCAAATGCCGAACACAATTGACGCGCAAGTAGCCCTTGCAGACGCCTATGTGGTTGATGGGCAACGCGAACGCGCATTACGGATCATTCATGACGTTTGGACAACGAACTTTTTGACCCGCGAGATGGAAGCGCGGATTATGCGCGACTATGGCAACCAATTGTCGCGCGACGCGCATTGGGCGCGCGCCGTTAGATTGCTTATGCATGATCGTGCGAGTGGAACTGAACGTTTGCTTGGCAAACTTTCTCGTGCGCAGCAAAGCCTTGCACTGGCGCGTATCGCTGTTTCCCGTAAGGCCAAAAACGCCGCAAGCTTGCTGGATCGTGTAGATCCGTCATACCGCGATCATCCTTTGTTTTTCTTCGCACGCGCTCAGTTCAACGCAGATCGCGATGCGGTTACCAATGCTGTAAATGAGCTCAACAAGGCTAAAGGTCCCCTGCCCGAAGCGCATTTATGGTGGTATGAGCGCCGTACACTGGCGCGCAAGCTATTACGCTATGGCAAACCATCAACAGCCTATCAAGCGGCTGCAGGCTACACATCTGGCCCTGAAGGGCGACTTGTGGACGCCAATTTCCATGCGGGGTGGATTGCGCTTTCATTTTTGAATAAGCCAGACGTTGCGGAAAAGCACTTCCTTAAAATGAAAAGCATGTCGACCATTCCCACAAGTGTTTCAAAAGCACATTATTGGTTAGGTCGCACATACACAGCCCTTGGCAACGTTGGGCAAGCAAATGCACACTTCCAACAAGCGGCCCTTTTCAACCAGTATTATTATGGCCAATTGGCCATGGTTCGCCTTGGCAAAGACACAATTTCTTTGCGCGGGTTGCCAGCATGGCAACATAACGAACCGGTGTTCGAACGTCGCGAATTGGTGCAAGCCATTCGTTTGTTTGAAGCCAACAAAACCTACGAGTTTGCTCGTCCTTTGATGCGACGCGTGATTTATCAGGTCAAAGAACCAGGTGAAATGCTTCTTGCCGCGCGTCTGGCGCAAGATATTAATGCGCACGATCTTGCTATTTTAATGTCAGACGTGGCCAATCGTCGTGGCGTGGGGCTAGACCTGTTTGCTTTCCCAAAAGATGGCTTGCCGCGCGCACGCTTGGCTGACGTCGACAATGCGGCGGTATATGCGATTGCACGGCAGGAAAGTAAGTTTAACGCGACGGCTATGAGCCATGCGGGCGCGCGTGGTCTGATGCAGCTTATGCCTGGCACGGCGAAAGAAACCGCGGGTAAGCTTGGCTTGAGCTACTCAAAATCGAAGCTAACCAGTGACCCTTCATATAACGCCCTACTCGGCTCGACCTATTTGAAGGCGCAGTTGGAACGATATGACGGCAGTCTGGTGCTTGCAGCCGCAGCTTACAATGCTGGTGCGGGCAATGTGAACAAGTGGATCAAAACCTACGGAGATCCAAGAGAGGGCAACATCGACCCCGTTGTTTGGATCGAGTTAATCCCGTTCACGGAAACACGCGGATACGTACAAAAAGTACTTGCGAACTACCAAATCTATAAGCTTCGTTTGGGTGACAATAAGCTAAACATGGCCAAATATCTGCGTTCAATCTATTGATTGGGCGCAGTTTAGGCTCGAACTATCGCTCAAACTGATATAGCCCTTTGAGTATGGATATTTCTCACGCGCGTCAGACAAAAAACTCGCATGTCCGCCAAATTACTGTTGGCAGCGGAACACGGCGGCTCGCCGTTGCACTTTCCGGCGACTTTGATCAGACTGAACGTTTGCCGATCGTTTGTATCGCTGGCTATCACCGCAACATGGAAGATTATGCAGCGTTTGCTGCCAAGTTTTCAGAGTTTTCATCAAAACACTGGCCAATTGCGCGGGTCGATTTACTCGGACGTGGACACGCGAGCCATGCGCCCAAAAGCGAACAGTATTCCACGCTTGACGATGCGGAAGACATTGCAGAGCTTTGCAAAGTCCTAGGCATTCACCGTGCGATATTTTTCGGCCAAGCCCATGGTGGAAATGTCATCATGGCATTGGGTAAATCGACCCCCACATTGATCGCTGGCGCGATCTTGTGCGATGCCGGTGCTATTATCAATGCACAAGGCTTGGTTCGCTTGCGCAACAACCTCAAAATTGTCGCCAAGATTAGAAACAAGGACGAAGCAGAGGCCGCGTTGCGTCAGATATTTGCCGCAGACTACCCTTCTCTTGGATCAGGCGCACTGGACGCAATAGCGCAGCGCACTCATGTGTGGAACAGCAAACGCAAGCGCATGGACACCCGCTTCGATTGGCGGCTTATTGAGCGGCTCGACACGATCACCAATGACGATATTCTGAATGCCAATTGGGAGCTGTTCGATAGCTTGGCGCAAGTGCCATTATTTTTGCTGCGCACGCAAAACACAGACCTGATGCGCGCTGATGTTTATCAGCGTATGCTCAACCGCAGGCCAGATGCGCTGGCCCTGGAGATTGTTGGCGAAGGTTCACCTGCTTTGATGGAGCAAGCTGAGGAAATGGGCGCAATCGCCGAGTTCGTGCAGCATACCAACAAGAACGATAAGCGTCGGTAGGTTCTTCGGCACTACCGCCGGACCGTCAGCGACAGTCAAAGGCTTGATCCGCTTCGATATTTTTGACTGGTTCCAGTACATCTCTCAGCATCAACAAAAAAAGCGCCGTCAGAAGTCCTGCGGCGCCCTTTGGATATTCTCGTCGAAAACAGCGTTACTTTGCTGCGTCCTTCGCTAGTTTTTTGGCCTGTGCAATCCACTTTTCGCGGTCAATGCGGCCTTTAAACGACAGTTCTTCGTCTACCCATTTGACTTCCTTGCGGCCCCATGAGGCCACTTGGTCGTAATGGAAGATGCCCATATCGTTGAGAATACCCTCGATCTTTGGGCCGACGCCTTTGATGTTTTTCAAATCATCTTTGCCACCGGCGCGCGGTGCCTTAAGCGTTTGTGGCTTGCCGTCCGTTGCTGCTGCGGCTGCTTATGCAGGTGCGGCCTTCTTAGTGGCAGGCTTCTTTGCAGCGGTGGCTGGCTTTTTGGCTGCTGCAGCGCTCGTGCTTTTCGCGTTTGATGCTGCAGAAGCTGCCTTAGTCGTGGCAGGCTTTTTTGCAGGCGCTTTCTTTGCCGCTGCAGTTTTTGCAGTGCTTGTTTTAGCCGCAGTAGATTTAGCTGCCGTTTTTTTCGCTGGCGCTTTTGCTGTCGTGCTCGCTTTTGTTGCCGCCGAAGATTTTGATGCGGCGGGTTTTGCAGCTTCTGCCTTAGGCGCCGGATCAGCAGGCTTTTCGCTTGCAGATGCAGATGGCGCGTCAGCCGCTTTGGTAGCGCCACTGTCGCGTGTACCAGCGGTCGAAGCTGTAGCTTGTGTCGACGTTGTGCCCGCGCTGCTCTCGCCGCCAACCATTTTGCGCAAGAAGAAGCCGATAACACAGCCAATAAGGAAGGCCGCAAGCATCAATAATGCGATTTCAATCAAATGTGGTGTATTCATTTTTGCTCCTTCGCCCCCAAAGCCAACTTATTGTTGTTCGTCAGACGCGTAGCTCATCCAACCGGTGAGCACACCGATGATCAAAGCGATCAAAAGATAAACCCAATAATGGGAAATCAAAAAGCCAATTGTTTCAAAGAACATATGCATCCTCCCATGCTGCGCGAAGTCTACTCCGAGTGTTCGCGCACTGTAAATACTATCCGGCGATTCAATGCCTTGCCTTTGCGCGTATCGTTGCTGGCGACAGGCAAGGTCTCACCGTAACCCACTGCAAACAATCGCGTTGGTGATACGCCCAGTTCTATCAATTCATCCACAACAGATTCGGCACGCATAACCGAAAGCGTCAGATTGTCGTTGGCCGGACCATCCGCATCAGTGTGCCCTTCCACCTCAAGCACCACGCTTGGGCACCGCACAAGTTGCGCTGCGATTTGAGAAACCGTTTGCTTAGAACCGGCACCAATTCGCGCGCTGCCACTTTGGAAAACGATAGGGTTTGCAGCAACCAAACCGGCCACCGTATCTTGACAGATGTCGCGAGCGGCCGGCGCGTTGATTGTTGGTTTTGTCGCAATGCTTGCCACAGACAGGGCCTCTTTGATCGCGTCTTGCTGATCAAAGTCAGACGCATCCAACTCAATTTGCCATTCACCATTTTCAAACGCGACCTTACCAGCATCCGCATTCTCAAGCGCCTTTAGCGCCGCAAGAGCGTTCTGCAAGAAGCCTTCAGGCGCATGTTCCGATATTTTGAGATCAGGACGGTCTTCTTTGTTCGATGCAATCTGCAAGGTGAGCTTTGCCCATGGATCAGGCGCCTGCCCTGACATATTGAAGCCATCACCATCTTTTTCCGCACGCCAAACGAAGCTATTCAGTTTTGCCTGTGCTTCGGCCTTGGCTTTCGCTTCCGCTTCTAGGCGGGCCTTTTCTTCAGCCTCGGCCTTTGCCTTCGCCTCTGCTTCTAAACGGGCTTTTTCTTCAGCCTCGGCCTTTGCCTTCGCCTCCGCTTCTAAACGGGCTTTTTCTTCAGCTTCGGCTTTGGCCTTTGCCTCAGCTTCTAAGCGAGCTTTTTCTTCAGCCTCGGCCTTGGCTTTCGCCTCTGCTTCCAAGCGGGCCTTTTCTTCAGCTTCTGCCTTAGCTTTTGCCTCTGCGTCTAAACGTGCTTTCTCTTCAGCTTCGGCCTTTGCTTTCGCCTCCGCTTCCAGACGCGCTTTCTCCTCGGCCTCCGCTTTAGCTTTGGCTTCCGCTTCTAGGCGGGCCTTTTCTTCGGCTTCTGCATTCGCCTTCGCTTCCAAATCAACAAGTTCAACTTGCCAATTCTCGATGCCCGTTTCCGCAACTAAAGCGTTGGTCGCGTTAAGTGCCTCGCTGCTTGGCGCATCACCTTTGAGTTGCCAATTGCCGCCTTCATATGAAAGTTCGGCATTTTCTAGCAGTTTGAGTGCCGCGACGGACAATGAAATGTCTTCGTGGAATGCGTTTCGATCTGTAATCTCCGGGCCGACATATTCCAAAGCACCATCAGCGCCAACTTGCCAGTATTCCGGGTCAGCCAAATAGCCGCCACGATCAAAAATACCGCCTGTCATCGTCGCGCTAAATACAAGCGCAGTGACAGGTTCAAGCAGCTGCACGTCTATTCTAAACACACTGCTGTGCTCAGCCAAAACAGTGGTAAGTTGCTCAAGCTTTTCAGGTGACGATGCCCGGCCAATCACCGTCCAGGTTTCAGCAATCAAGCTTACACGGCCTGTATCCAACAATTTCAGAGCTTCAATCGCGGCCTGTGCACGTACTTCAAATTCGTCCGGAGCACCGACACCAATGTTGAGCAATGTCTCGTCTGAAATTGTGCTCTTTAGCCGCTCCAAAACGTCTTCATTCGGCACATAGCCGGTAGCTGCAAGTGCGCCATCTTGCGCTTTTTCCGCAGCAAATCGGTATGGAACAATCGGCACGACACGTGCTTCGATTTCTGACTGTGCGTTTTCCTCCCCAAATGCATCAAAAATCTGGGCCTGCAATACTTCTTTTTCACTTTGCATTTCAACAGTGCCGGTAAAGCGCCAAATGCCGTTTTCAAAGCTGGCAGAACCGCTTTCCATTTCTTGCACAATGGCAATTGCTTGGTTGGCCTGATCCGCAAACTCGTCCGAGACACCGCTACCTAGCCGTAAGTCCGATTTGCCGAGCGCTGTGAACAGCAGCTGCAATTCTTCTGTTGGCACATAGCCGTCGAACGAAAGTCCAGCATCGTCCTTTGATACTGTAAACACGTAGTTTTCGACGACAGGTGGCGGCAATCGCGTAAATTGCGCAGAAAGAATTTCCGGTTGAATCTGTTTATCAACAAACTCGTTCAACAAGTTGGTTTCATGCGCTTTATCTTTGACGACGGCATCAAGTTTCCAACTGTCATTTTCCAAACCAACACTACCTGTCACCATGTGATTGGTGGCATTTGCACTGGCGACAACAATATCCTTAAACCCTGCTGGCTCACCAAGCGCTGGCAAAGTCTCGTCTGCCTTGTTCTCAGCATTGATCATCGTCAAAATTTCGGCCATCAAATCCCGGGACGGTGAATATCCCGCCAACAATACTCGGCCGTTCTCTGACTTATTCACCGACCATTTGTACGGCGACACC
>CAJXLH010000040.1 GCA_913055925.1 uncultured Maritalea sp.
CCAAGAACAGCCGGTCTGCCTTAACACCTTCAGGGGCGTAAACATTCAAAATGCTTGACTTTTTGCCTTGAAAGTCAGCTGCTGCTGCAAGCTTTTTAAGGTCTTGGCCTGTGGCTGACCAAAGCTCTTGTGCCTGCTCTCCAAAGCCTAACGCGTCATTTACAAGAATGCACACCGCTTTGGCGTTCGGCTTTGAAAATTTATTGATGCTGAGATTTAATGATTGGCTCATTTAGCTTGGCTTTCGTTCGTACGTGTGCAGCGATTTGTGGCTGCGAAATGTGTTTGCACTTATCCTGCGCCGCCCAAATTCAAAGCGCAATCATGAATATCCAGTTTTCAACGCTGTAGCGTAAATTTGTGCCTATACGGTGCCACATGCTTGTGGCAAAACAGACAGCATGGACCGCATTGCGCAATATGTATTTTTCAAATTCTTCAGGAGCACACTGGGCTTTGTGTTGCTTTTGGCTTTTTTGGGCTGGATGATCCAGCTTTTGCGCACAATTGATTTGGTGACCGCGAAAGGCCAAAGCCTTTTCACCATGGTTGGTCAGTCACTGTTGGCGGTGCCGGAAATAATTGGCATTGTTCTGTTTATTTGCGTGGCCCTGGGCATTACACGCAGTTTAGCGGCACTGCGGCAATCAAGTGAACTGTTCCCTATTCACTCCTCGCGTGGACCAACGCCGCTCTACAAAGCACTACTGGCTTTTTTGATCGTCGGCGTGTGTTTTGATATTTCATTGTCGCATCAATTGGTGCCGCTCTCAAACCAGCTTGCGGCAAAACGCTCAGACGAAATCAATGCTGATTTGATCGCCAATGCCTCGCGTCCCGGTAGTTTTACCGAAGTGGCGCCAAACCTGACACTGATGATTGAAGGCCGTGATGAGGAAGGCAATGGACTTGGGTTCTTTTTGCATGATGAGCGCGACGCGGAACGCAGCCAGACATTCATCGCCGAACGCTCGCAGCTTTCGCAAGTGGAAGACAGATTGTTCGTGCGCCTGCAAAATGGCGCAATCCAGTATTTCACACACGAAACTGGGCAACTCTCGACGTTGGAGTTCAACACCTACCAAGTATCGGTTCGCGAATTGGCGCAAACCAACCTATTTGCTGCCGTGGAACCAACGAGCGCCACGGTTGCAGCACTCATTTTGGCCGGAAAGGCCCCGCCTTCCAGCGTAACACTATTGCATCGGCGAACTGCGTCGGCGCTTTATGTGTTGTTTTTAGGCCTATTTGCCTTTGCTTTGACCGCTGCACCACGCACGATCCGCAGCAAAAGATTGGTGAGCGTTGACATTATAGTTTTGGCAACAGGACTTGTGTTGAAAGCGCTAGGCCTTGTCGTGCAGCAAGTTGGTGGCGGTGCTACCGGGGTTTTGATGATTTACCTCACCCCTTGCCTTCCGCTTGTGCCAACTGCGCTTGTGCTTGCGCGCAACGGTTTTCTTACTCGATTGCCGAAGCCCCTTCGGGGAGGCGTGCAATGAAATTAGGATTACACTTTGCACGAACGATTTTCCGGTCGGTGTTTTTGGTCACCTTTTTGTTTTTCTCGCTGGTGGCGCTGATTGAGCTTGTGGAAATCGGCAACAGCGCAACGGCGGAATTTCTTGCAGATCCGCTGCGGGTACTCGGCCGCGCGGCGCTCACTTCGGCCAATTGGGCCATCGATTTGCTACCGATTTCGTTTTTGGTGGGGGCCATTTTGGCAATTATCGAGTTGCAGAACAATCGAGAACTTATTGTTGCAAAGGCAAGTGGCATATCGATTTGGGGTATCGTGCTGTGGCCCTCAGTAACCTTTGCTGTGTTTGGTCTTTTGGTGACCTATCTTATTGAACCGGGTGTGCTTGCAGGCAGCAAAGCCCTCAGCACACCTGCCACGACGATTGAAAGCACGCGTTTCATTTCAAGCGCGAAGCCACGTTGGTTCACCCAAGAAGTGGAAAATGGGCAGATCTATGTTCAGGCAAAAAGCGTATCTGAGGATGGTTTGCACTTGCGCGGCGTTTCCACTTACCAACACGACTTAGACAGCGGTGAAAGTCGCCAACTCTCGGCCCAATCCGCACAATTTGTTGGAAATGCGTGGATTTTCTCTAATGGACAGCGCATTTCAAGCGATGGAAAACGGGCCGAATTTGACGTATTTGAAGTGGCAACGCAATCGACGACAGAAAGCGTGCGGCTGCAGCTTGGTTCGGTGTTTCAAATGCCGATTTTTGAGCTGCAGGAGTTCCTAAACGAGGGCGAATCTAGCACCAGCAATGCGGCGGCAGCGCTGATGCGATTGAAACAAATGGAAATGCGACCTGCACTACTTGTTGGTGCTTTGTTAATCGCGTTTGCGTTTACCACAGGCTATCGACGGCACGGCACTTCCGGCACGCAAGTTCTTTATGGTATTGTATTGGGGTTTGTGCTTTATGTGATCACAAAGCTGCTCTACCGAGCCGGGGAAACGGGCAGCATGGACGCAAGTTTAGCCGCATGGGGACCTGCAATAGTTACGATAGTCATCGGGACAAGCGTGCTGTTGTGGAAGGAAGATGGATGAGTGTAACGCGTAACGGCGCGGTTTGGAGTAGCATGCAACGCTTGTTGCAGGGCACCGCTTTGGTGCTTGGCCTGTCGGCTGCTCTAAATTCACCAGCCTTCGCGGACCAACTTCTACCAGCCGATTTTTTTGCGACTCAAAGCGTATCAAATTCCAGCCAGATGTTCGTTTCGGCTGATTTTCTAACCGTTGATCATAAAACTTCCATCGTGACTGCTCGCGGCAATGTACGCATGTCCACTGAGGGTTATTTGGTGGCAGCGGAAAGTGCCGAATACAATCAAAATACCGGCGAAGTGAACCTAATCGGCTCAGTTGCGGTACGTGACCCGCAAGGTGAGCAATATATCGCAGAACGTGCGCAGCTTTTCGGCGGCTTTCGCCAGGGCTTTTTGAAGTCGTTGGTGTTTGAAACCAAAGAAGGTCTGCGCCTCAGTGCGGCCGATGCCGAATTGCGCGAAAACAAAAGCCTTTTCTTGGACGATGCATCCCTCACCCCATGCGGGAACTGTATCGACGCAAAAGGCAGGCAAATTGGCTGGCGCATCAAAGCGGCCAAAGTTATTCGCGACACCGAAGACAAGACGATTTACTTCACCAGCGGCTCACTGGAAATCGCTGGTATCCCAATCGCTTACTTGCCCTGGCTCGCCCTACCCGACCCGTCACAACGGGACATTGAAGATCTTTTGCGCACTGGCATTTCCTATAGCCCTGAAAAAGGCGTAGCGATCAAATATCCTGGGTTCACATGGACAAACTCGGATCTTGGCCTCACGCTTTCTCCTGAGTTTTATACGCGGCAAGGCGTTTTGGGTGAATTGAATTGGCGCAAAGGATTTGGTGACGGCACATTTGCGCTTGATGCTTGGGGCATCTACCAGCTCGACCCATCCGCTTACGCTGGTAAGTTGGGTGACACGAATTTCCGCGCGGCATTGCAGGGCAAGGCTGACTATAGTTTTGACGATGGCTGGAAAGCGGGTGGACAGTTCACCACTTTCACCGATCGGTCGTTCCTCCCCGACTACAACAAAGGTCGCCGCGAGGGCTCATTTGCGACGCAGCGTGTTTTCGCGCAGCAGCTCACCGAAGACAGCTACATCGATGCCCGCGCTGAGTATTACACTGGCCTAGGCGAATCTGGTGCGACAAATGAAAGCCAACAGGGCCATATTTTGCCGCAGATCACTGGGCATAAAACGATCGAAGCGCCAAACGGCTTTGGCCAAATTGTCTTAGATGGCAAATTAATGCGCATCACGCGAGCAGCAGATCGAACTGCGAGTACTGGCGGCGTTGAGTATGTGGATGGGTTCGCTGGCGAAAAAACGCATCTTATGGCGCAAGCTGCATGGCACGACCGCTGGACATTACCTGCTGGGTTGTTGATTGAGCCATATCTTGGATTGCGTGGCGACTTTGCCCAATATGATGGTGCGAGTGGACATGCCGATGCACCAGCGGCAAGCGTTACGCATTCTGTGACGCCAATTGCAGCGCTTGACGTGAGTTGGCCAGTTGTTGCAAACGCTGATAACGGCTCGCACTACATCATCCCTCGCCTGCAAATCGTGTCCCGCGGTGGGCCAACCAACACGGGCATCACTAACGACGGCGCGCATAGTTTTGTCTTTGATGATACTAACCTTTTTGCCTTCAACCGTTTCTCTGGCGTCGACCTGCAGGATAGCGGCACACGCGCAGCACTTGGCGTGACTTACCATGCTGACTTATCGAACGGGCAATGGTTTGAGTTTACCATTGGCCAATCTTACCACCTCGGCGGCACCAATGGCGCTGCCGTTGCCAACGCAGCGCAAACAGGTATTGGCTCTGGTGCTGAAGCGCAAGTTTCGCACATTGTAATTGGTGCGAAAGGTCAACCGATGGACGGTATCGAATTGGGCGGCAAACTACTTGTTGATCCAACAGATGCTTCGATTGATCGTGCGGCGATTGCAGCAAAATATGCGGGCGAACTGTTTAGCCTTGGCGCTGATTATAGCTATCAGTCGCAAACGATGGCACCCGGCGTTTCAGCAGACCGGCATGAAATTGGCGGCAATGTGAGTATTCCAATTGATGATTATTGGAAGTTTGGCGCGGACGCGCGCTATGACCTACAGAGTAAGAGCCTTAACAATTATGGCGTCGAATTTGGATATGACGACGGATATGCCGCGGGCAGCATCTATTATCGATCACAAGGCGCTGCCGGCTTTGAAGGCGACCGCATAGGTGCAAAGCTGAAACTGAAAATGCTTGCTGATGTTGGCTACGATCACAATTTGTAGGCATAAATCAAAAAATAGCCGCATTTGATCATCACTCGTGTTATCAAACGGCCCATTGACCCTATCTAGTCAGGACACTTTTAGATGCGATTTGTTGGATTGATTTTGGTTGCTCTTTTGAGCTTTGCGAGCTTTTCGTCGCCGGTATTGGCCGCGAAAGTGAAGTATGTCGTGAACGGCCAAACCATCACGGACACTGCGATCAACCAACGCGCACTGTTTTTGCGGTTGGAACGTCGCGGCAAATCCAACGCTGACCGTCGCCGGATTGCGGAAGACGAGTTGATCAATGAAGCTTTGCAGATCGCCGAAGCGCGCCGCCTTGGCTTTGAAGCGAATGAGCGCACTGTTGATCAGGCTTACAATCGCATTGCCGTAAATGCGAAATTGAGCGCAGCGAAGCTTACTCAAATTTTGAACGGTGCTGGCGTACAGTCCAAAACGGTGAAAGATCGTTTGCGCGCGCAATTTGCTTGGCAAGCTGTTGTTTCACAGGTTTTGCGCCAAAAGGTAAAAATCTCTGATCTTGACTTGGATTTGGCAGCGAAAGAGCAATTGGGCGACACTGTTTCTTACGACTATATGCTGACTGAAGTTTTGTTCCTCAATTCCGGTGGCAAATCAGTTAAGTCCCGCACATCACAGGCCAACCAGTATCGTCGTAACTTTAATGGCTGCGATTCTGCGGTGGAGCTGTCCCTTTCCTATCGCGATGCCGCGGTGCGTAAACTTGGACGCCGTCACTCCACGCAACTTGCAGAGAGCGTTGCCAAAGAACTTGCGAGCCTCGAAGTTGGTGGCATTTCTAAGCCACGCACTGTGGCCAACGGCGTGCAAATGCTCGCGATCTGCGAAAAGGCGAAGGCTGAAGATCTTTCTCACGTGAAGTCGAAGCTTCGCAACGAAGTGGGTACAGAAAAGCTTCAAAAAGAAGCCGAAGACTATCTGAAAAAGCTTCGCGAGAAAGCTACAATCGAAAAGCGCTAAGATAATGGAACAAGCTCACCTGCCCCTTGCCGTTACACTTGGCGAACCCGCAGGAATTGGGCCTGACCTAACGCTTGATATTTATGCTAAACGCGAGGCGCGACCAGTCGCGCCATTCGCGGTATTTGGCGATGCTGCATTTTTGAGAAGTCGCGCGCAGCGTCTGGACCAAGAAGGCTTGTCGATTATCGAAATCGCAAGCCTGGCAGAAACTCAAGAGACATTTCAGCATGGGTTGCCTGTCATCGATATCGGCGCAACCGCAAGCGACACCCCGGGTTTTCTTGATCCAGCAAACGCAGACATTGTGACGAAGTCCATAGCGGAAGCCGTAAGCGCCGTGCGCACCGGCGGCGCCCGCGCAGTGGTGACTGCGCCCATACAAAAATCCAACCTTTATGAGGCAGGGTTTAAATATCCCGGGCACACAGAATATCTCGCGGCCCTTTGCGCCGAAAATGGCATTTCCCCTCGGCCGGTGATGATGTTGGCGCACAAAGACAAGCGCGCGATCCCAGTAACCATTCACATCGCATTGCGCGATGTTTTTGCCCGACTTACGCCAGGGCGCATTGTTGAAACGGTGCGTGTCGCCCACCATGATCTGCGAGAAAAGTTTGGTATTGCGCAACCGCGTATCGGTCTCACCGGTCTCAACCCTCACGCTGGCGAAGATGGGGCCATGGGGGACGAGGAAACGACGATCATTCAACCTGCACTCGATGAATTGCTTGAGCGCTTTGAGATTAAGGCAGACGGACCACTGCCCGCCGACACTGCCTTTGCGCCGCATATCTGGAACAATTATGATGTAATGATTGCGATGTACCACGATCAAGCGCTCATTCCGGTCAAAGCGATTGGTTTTGACGCTGGAGTGAATGTTACGTTGGGTTTGCCGATTGTGCGCACCTCCCCTGACCACGGCACAGCGCTTAGCTTGGCGGCGACTGGTGAAGCTTCATCCACAAGCATGTATGAAGCGATGTTGCTTGCTGACCAAATGAGCGGTAGCAAGGCAGTATGAGCCAAATAGATAATTTGCCGCCATTGCGCGATGTGATCTCACGCCATGGCCTGCGCGCCAAAAAAGAGCTCGGGCAAAATTTCTTGCTCGATCTCAACCTTACTGCCCGAATTGCGCGCATTGCTGCCCCGCTCGAAGATCACACCATTATTGAAGTGGGCCCCGGTCCCGGCGGCCTAACCCGGGGCCTGTTGGCAGAAGGCGCGAAGAAAGTTATCGCGATCGAGCGCGATGAACGTGCCCTGCCCGCGCTTGCAGAAATCGCAGATGCCTATCCAGGTCGCCTTGAGGTGATTTCCGACGACGCAATGAAGATTGACTATAAGTCGCTCGTCGACGGGCCAACAAAACTTGTTGCGAACCTCCCTTACAATATCGCGACCCCACTGCTGACGGGATGGCTGACATTACAGAGCAAGGAGCCTTTGTTTGAGAGCTTCTCGCTAATGTTCCAAAAGGAAGTGGCAGATCGCATCTGTGCTCAGCCCGGGTCGAAAGCTTATGGTCGCCTGTCTGTTCTTTGTGGCTGGATGAGCAACGCACATATTGCCCTCAATATCGGTCCAGCAGCCTTTACACCACCGCCAAAGGTTAGTTCGGCGATTGCACACATTGTGCCACGCAAGCTTGACGGTGCGCTAAACATCGAAAGTCTTGAACGCGTGACTGCAGCTGCCTTTGGGCAACGTCGAAAGATGCTTCGGCAGAGTTTGAAGAGCTTGGGCGTTGATCTCGCTGCGCTCTATGATGCCGCGGGCATTGAAGGCACAGAACGCGCAGAAAACCTGAGCGTGGAACAGTTCATCAAAATGGCAGAAGCCTACCAAAACCTGCGTTGAATTTTTTGGGTGGAGACTTGCCGATTTAGGTAAGTGACTTGACAAAAACGCACCCCCAAAACGCAAAACACCCGCTCGAACCACGAGCGGGTGGGCATAGCAAAATTTATGCCTGAACCAAGTATGTGAGCGCTTACATTAAACCCCTTATGGAAGCTTCAATCGAAAGCAGAAATTTTCTTTCTCAATCGGCAACCGTCTAATGTGTAGCTAGACTACAATAGCAGAACATTTCCGATATGTACACCTTCAAATTGTGGAATTTGGCGGCAATTGAAAATTTGATTTTTTGAATCAACTTACTCAATTATAGATTCAAGCTCTTCCTGTAAACCCTTGATAAATTGCGGTAAATCCGCTTGTCGCGAACTATGGATACGCGCAGCACTAATGATTTCACTTACAGTTTTACAGCTTTCGCCAAGGTCGTTGTTAACGATAATGTAATCATATTTTTCCCACGCCTTGAGCTCTTTGCGAGCAGTTTTAAGGCGGCGATTGATCACTTCTGCATTGTCATCAGCGCGACGTTCAAGGCGGTGTTTCAGCTCTTTAATACTCGGCGGCAGCACAAAAATGCCGACAATATCGTCTGCACAATTCTCGTAAAGCTGCAGAGCGCCCTGATAGTCGATATCGAACAAGACATCGGTACCCGCTTCCAGCTGGTCCTGAATTTGCGCTTTTGGGGTCCCATAGTAATTGCCGTGCACTTCCGCCCACTCAAGCATCTCGCCGCGTTCAACAAGGTGTTTAAAATCGTCAACAGAGCGAAAGTGATAGTCGACGCCATCCACTTCGTTGGCACGTTTGGGGCGTGTCGTCACAGAAACTGACAATTTGATGTTGTCGTCTTGCTGCATAATGGTGCGCGAAATTGAGGTTTTTCCTGCGCCCGATGGCGATGACAAGATCAGCATTATGCCGCGACGTTTAAACATCTTTTGCGTTCCGTATGTTGGCGTTCACGTTGGACACGAACATGCCAATCTACGCGCGAAATTCAAGTGATTTCCCACGGCGGCCACAATCAAATTGGCTTTTTGCTACTCGATATTTTGAATTTGCTCACGCAATTGATCAATCGCCGCCTTCATATCAAGCCCTATCGCGGTGAGTTCCACATTATTGCTTTTTGAGCAAAGTGTATTGGCTTCGCGGTTGAATTCCTGCGCCAAGAAATCGAGCTTACGGCCAACAGGACCGCCCTGCTTTACCAGATTGCGAGCGGCGGCGACGTGTGCGTTTAAACGGTCCAATTCCTCACGGATATCGGCCTTGGTGGCCAAAACCAG
This sequence comes from uncultured Maritalea sp., assembly GCA_913055925.1. Classification (GTDB taxonomy): domain Bacteria; phylum Pseudomonadota; class Alphaproteobacteria; order Rhizobiales; family Devosiaceae; genus Maritalea. The sequence continues at coordinate 9,018 of CAJXLH010000040.1, forward strand.
CGCTTCTTGATGCAAACGCTCTTCGGAGACACCAGTTTCCGTTGCGCCCAACAACTCCACCTGCTCTTTCAGCTTTGCCAAAATCGCGTCTCGCGAACGTGCCGGATGTTCTTCGGCCTGCTGCGTCAATGCTTCGATTTCGGTCAATCGATCGCTGATCACATCCATGAGCTGGTGCGCTTCGAGGCGGCGCCCATCCACCAAGTCGTCTAAGACGCGATCAAGCTCAGCCAAAATATCAGCCTTGAGTTCCTGCTTTGCGGCGTCTGTCAGCTCTGCCTCTTTGACCTCAAGCACACCTTTAAGGGCGAGAATGCCGTCCAAACGTGGACGGTCTGCTTCAATGCGCCCGGCAAGCGTATCGATGGCGTCCAAAGCTGTGCCAAGTGCTTGTTGGTTGACCATCACTTCGGTTTGAGCGTTTTCGTTGATCACATTCAATGACAAATTGACAGCGCCGCGCGTTAGTTTGGCGGCGATTGCTTTGCGCACTAAATGCTCCAAATCATCCAAGCCGGAGGCGACACGCAGACGAACATCAAGCCCGCGCGAATTGACGGTTTTCACCTCAATCGTGTAGCGGCAACCTTGGGCGAAACCGCTACCACGCGCAAATCCAGTCATGCTTGCCAATGGCTTTGTCATTTGTCGCATCCTTGCCTCGCCGGTTGGGCCACGCCCAACTTGGGTGGCCTAGTTGTTTTGGTCGCTTTCAGCTTTTGCTGCTTCTTCTTCGGCAGCCTTTGCCGCTTCCGCTGCTGCTTTTGCAGCTTCTTCCGCTATTTTTGCACGCTCTTGTTCAATCTTGCGCCAAGCGGCAACATTTTTCTGATGTTCGTCATAAGTTACGGCAAAAGCATGGCCACCTTGGCCGTCCGCCACGAAAAATAACGCATCTGTTGCTTCAGGGTTGGCAACGGCCTTAAGCGCCTCCAACCCAGGATTGGAGATTGGTCCAGGTGGCAGACCGTCGATTTGATAGGTGTTGTAGTCCGTTTTGGCGTCAATTTCTGAGCGCTTAAGGCCACGCCCCAAAGTGCCCTCGCCCTTGGTGATTCCGTAAATGATCGTCGGGTCCGATTGAAGGCGCATGCCCTTATTGAGACGATTGATGAACACGCCAGCAACAAGCGGACGATCATCCACGCCGCCAGCCTCTTCTTCGACGATAGAAGCCAAAATCACCAGTTCTTCTTTGGTTTCAATCGGGATGTTCTGATCACGGCCAGCCCAAATTTGCTCAAGCGCATCGGCTTGGGCCTTTTTCATTTCGTCGATGATGACTTGACGATCCGTGCCGCGCTCAAACGAGTAGGTGTTAGGCAACAAGCTGCCTTCAGCTGGGCGTTCCGCAATCTCGCCGGTGAGATCTTCGTGGGCAAGCAAACGCTCCACCACCTGCCAAGATGTGAAACCTTCAGGGATCGTAACGTCATATTGCACAGGTCGCCCATTGACCAACGTGTCGAGCACTTCCTTCATACTGGCATTTGCCGGCAACAAATATTCGCCGCGCTTCAACCCTTTGTTCAATTCGTGAGCGACAGCGCCGAACCGGAAAATATAGCGGTTATCAATGATGCCCTGAGCTTCAAGTTCGCCAGCAACCGAGTTCAATCCACTGCCTTCAGAAACGGCAAAAACGGTGTCCTCTGCGATTTGCCCGGGCTTATTAAACTGCACAATGGCGTAGTAAAACAGCGCGCCAACGGCCACAAGGCCCAGCACAATTAGGGACAGCATCGCATTCAGTGTTTGAATGATTCCACTTTGCCGCTTTTTCTTCTTTTTTTCTTTTTTTGCCACGTCAAATCGCCCATTGAAGTGATGGAAACTTTGAACACATCTTGTGTTCAGGATTGCGGCAAAACAAGGGGCAGTTTTGCTTTTTACGCGTTTTTACGAGGTTTATTCAGCGGTGCGGAAAATTAGCGACGCATTTGTGCCGCCAAAGCCAAATGAGTTCGACAATGCAACGTTGATTTCTTTCTCAACTGGCGTGTTTGGCACCAAATTGATTTCTGTTTCGACAGAAGGATTTTCAAGGTTGATGGTCGGCGGGGCAATATTGTCGCGCATCGCGAGGATGGAGAAAATAGCTTCCACAGCACCTGCAGCGCCAAGAAGGTGACCAACAGCAGATTTGGTGGAAGACATTGTTGCGCCAGAAGCAGCATCACCCAACAAGCGCGTTACCGCACCAAGCTCAATTTCGTCGCCCAGCGGGGTCGAAGTGCCGTGTGCGTTGATGTAGTCGATATCTGCAGCGGAGATTCCAGCGCGTTTAAGCGCAGCTGACATGGAGCGGAAGCCGCCATTGCCGTCCTCGGCCGGGGCGGTGATGTGATAAGCATCGCCCGACAGGCCATAGCCCGCCACCTCGGCATAGATGGTGGCGCCACGCTTTTTCGCGCTTTCGTATTCTTCCAGCACGAGGACGCCGGCGCCCTCGCCCATGACGAAGCCGTCGCGGTCCTTGTCATAGGGACGCGAAGCCTTTTCGGGCTGGTCGTTGAAGCCGGTCGACATGGCACGGGCGGCTACGAAGCTGGCAACGCCGAGGCGGCAGATCGCGGCTTCGGCACCGCCGGCGACCATCATGTCGGCATCGCCATAGCGGATCATGCGCGCGGCATCGCCAATGGCATGCGCACCGGTAGAACAGGCCGTCACGACCGCATGATTGGGGCCTTTCAGCCCATGGCGGATCGAGACCTGTCCGGAAATCAGATTGATGATGATGCCGGGAATCACGAAGGGCGAAATGCGGCGCGGCCCCTTTTCCTTGAGCAGGATGGAGGTCTCGTAGATCGTGCCCAGGCCACCCGTGCCCGAGCCGATCAGGACGCCGGCGCGCTCGGCCTGCTCGTCATCCTCGGCTTTCCAGCCGGAATGCGCGAGGGCCTGATCGGCGGCCGCGATTCCATAGAGGATGAACTCGTCGATGCGCTTTTGCTCGCGCGGCGACATGACAGCGTCGGCGTCGAACGCGTGCGAATCGTCCGCACCGCCGCCGCGGCCGTCTTTTCTTGGAACAATGCCAGCAATCCGGCTTCCCAGATCGCTGGCATCAAAATGTTCGATGGGCTTGATGCCCGAAGCACCGCCGATCAGCCGTTCCCAGACAGGATCGATCCCGCATCCCAGCGGCGTGACCAGCCCCAGCCCGGTAACTACTACGCGGCGCATGATGATCCGTGCTTAGCCGGTCTTCTCGCTGATGAACTTCACAGCGTCACCAACCGTCTGGATGTGCTCGGCGGCATCGTCGGGGATTTCGATATCGAATTCCTCTTCGAACGCCATGACCAGCTCGACATTGTCCAGCGAGTCAGCGCCCAGATCGTCGATGAAGGAGGCCTTTTCGGTGACCTTGTCTTCTTCAACGTCGAGATGCTCGACAACGATTTTCTTCACACGGGCAAGAACGTCGGACATAAGCGATTCCCTTCTACAATCCTTCGCAAAACCTTATGCGGGGCTGGCTATGCCGTGAAGCGCCGATGACATGCGCTTTCACCCCGTTATGACCGGAAAGCGGCACCTAGCATGGTCTATTCTGATTGACTAGCCGCACCCTGCTCACCGGACATCTCTTATCAGATCATGGCCATGCCGCCATTGACGTGCAAGGTCTGCCCCGTCACGTAGCGGGCCTCGTCGCTGGCCAGATAGGCCACGGCCCCGGCGATATCATCGCCGCTGCCCAGATCACCGGACGGGATCTTGGCGAGGATGGCCGCGCGCTGGTCGTCATTGAGCGCATCGGTCATCGGCGAGGCAATGAAGCCCGGCGCCACGCAATTCGCGGTCACGCCGCGCGCGGCGACTTCCTGGGCCAGCGACTTGGTGAAGCCGATCATGCCGGCCTTGGAGGCGCAATAATTGGCCTGCCCCGGATTGCCCATCACGCCGACCACCGAGGTGATGCCGATGATACGGCCGTGGCGCGCCTTCATCATGCCGCGCAGGGCCGCACGGGTCAGGCGGAAATAGCTTTCCAGGTTGATCTT